>CAZCIH010000001.1:0-346 GCA_964498855.1 uncultured Candidatus Saccharibacteria bacterium
CCACCGAAGATAGTCCGAGTGCTTCAGAGTTGCGGTTTAGAGCTCGCTCTCTAATAAGTCTAATAAATGAACGCATAAAACCAGAGAAGATCAAAAGAATTGTGGTGACGGTAAGATGATTTACAATTTTTCTTCAGCCGGGGTGGTATCAAATACATAATTTATTAAATCTGGCGTTACCCCTTTTGATTTAATAAAGTCGAGGGCACCTTTTTTGTAAATATCTATTGGGTTATTGTAAATATTAATCCTTACGGTATTGTCGTTTTGAACACCAATAACGAATCCTTTTGAAAAGTCTTGTGTTTTGATAGAGCTTAGCGACCCACTATATGGCTTTTCTATC
>CAZCIH010000001.1:356-19393 GCA_964498855.1 uncultured Candidatus Saccharibacteria bacterium
CCAGTGTGCTCGTCCGGCGGAAGTACAGGCCAAAGGCTGCACCCAACGCCACGATGAAGGGAATGAGTACCAAGATGAACAGGCTGAGGGCGGGGTTAAGTACAAACATGATGGCGACTGATCCGATCAGGATCAGGGTTTGACTCAGGAACGCCGCCAGGCTACTTGTCAGCACGGTGCGAAGGGTCGTGACGTCGTTGGACAAGCGACTGACCAGCTCGCCGACGCGCCGCTGCATGAAAAAACCCAGCGAAAGATACAGTAGATGGTCGTACACCATGTTGTTAATATAGTTTCCTCATTCTTACCCAAGTTATAAAATTTGGTGAAGGCCTTACTGCTGTCGTAATAAAATGAATAGATACCGCTTCCGCTATTATTCCAGCTATATAGATGTGATAGATTCTCATCCTTTATTGTGTGTATTGTTTTGCCATCACTTAATCGGCTTATATTCAAAACACCAGGTATATCATACGTGCCCTCTTCTCCATTAATATCTTTATTCATAGTGAAGGAGTAGAAGTTTTTTCCGTCTGGAGACACATCGAAAGTATCAGTTTCGAGTGTTGCTATCGTTTCACCTTTGGTACCGTTATTATATGGCGTAACCAGATAATGAGTACCATCTCCTAACAGAGCGATAAAGTTATTTTGAGAAGTGTCAATAAAGTTGTTCAGCGTGCCACTTAGCTCTAGTAATTTTCTTGAATCATTTGTTGTTACACTGTAGTTATATATGGCTACTTTGTTGCTATTATCATCTTCATAATGAACTGGTATAGAGAGGAATATGGTGTCGTTATTTTGTCTCGACCAAAAAACTCTATTTACTATCCCCTGGCTACTTTGAATAAGATCCGCTTTTCTCCCCACTATATTATATGTCCAATAGTGTTCTATCCCAAGAGATGCCCCCCGGGCCTTAAGGATTTTTCCTAGATCATCATCTTGGCTATAGTTTTTGGCTAAGAATGATATGCTCTGACCATCTTTTGACCACTGAATGTTGGAAATGTTTGGTAGGTTTAGATCGGTTGGTATGAGGCGAGTTTGCTGTTTTGTGGCAAGATTATAATCAATGAAGTTGCGACCATTAAATATGGTGATTTGGTCAGGGTTTGATTTACTAGTAAAGGCTGATTGAATGCCGGGTAAGAAATCACTAGTGACATAGGTGTTTTTTTTCTCAACTATCTTTTTATTAACAATACGATTAAGAACGAAAAATGCCACAGCCACAATCACTAAAAGAACTCCCGCAATGATGAGGATATGCTTTAAGGATAGCTTTGGTGTATATGGGTTTTCTGGGTTCATTCTGGTAGGGCGTTAAAGGCTGGTATTAATAATGGTTGTACGGGCTGAAACACACCTGTACTCATACAGGATGCCCCAGAACAAGATGGGCGGCTATCTCCGGATGTAATATCAAAATGTAGGTGGTGTGGGGTTCCGTCCGCGTTTGAGTCTGTACCGACCTCACCGATTGGTTGGCCGGCAGTTACCTTATCTCCCACATTAACCTTATTTTTTCCTTGAGGCATGTGGGTGTAATAATAATTATAGCCGTCATCGCCTTTTATTTGAACGTTCTGACCAAATCTAGAGCCATAATTTGTTCTAGTTACTGTACCTGGTTTAGCAGCTAAAACAGTTGTACCGGTTGGGGAAAAAATATCAGCAGCATTGTAGTGGTGATGGCAATTAGTGTCATTATCATTACACCACTTAGGTTTATTGTTGAGCAGTGTTGATCTGGTGGTTTGAAGAGGGAAAACGAAACCATCTGGGCCAACCCCTTGCCCTCCACTAGCCTGACCGCCACCACACCCATTATCATCTGTAGAAGTGCTTCCAGTTGATGAAGGAGCGGTACCACCAGCCACGTTAGCCGGGCCTGGTTCGGCATTTTGGTCAGCCCATTTATAGATCAAATCGGGGCCACTACCATCTTTGTAGCGTTGTATATCGGCCCCATCACCAAGATAGTCGAAAGCAACTGGGGGAAAACCAGCAACACGACCCTTGTATCCATCTGGGGTGCCGTCTACATAACCCTGCCAGTAAGAAGGTGGATTACCCTTCCCCTCTGCGGTTCCAGTCCAGGGGGCTGGACCAGATTCAAGTATTGCAGCAACTATACTCTTGCCATTTTGCGGGTTAGTAACGAGTACCTTGCGGGGTTGGGCTGAATACCAGCCAACATCCTCGGGGCCCTTTTGACTTTTTCCACTCCAAGCCCAGGTAGCGTAGCGCCAGCGCATGGTGATGTAGTAATCTCTATAATTTTGACCAAGTGAAGCAAATCCACTAAATGTGACCGCTCCACCACTCGGTATTCTACCAGACTCATTGATTGATTCTTCTAGTCCAGTGCCACCAGTTGCAGCTGGCAATTTATGTCCTTCTAGCTCATCTACACCACTACTTGTAGAGGCACTACTACTTCCTGCGGCACTACAAATAGCTGTCTTGTCGTATGCCCAATGGAATTCAATTTCTCGCCTTTGTTCACTAATGCCAGGCTTATATTCAGGCTCTTTTGGACTACTGGTTGGGTCAGCAGCATATACTAATAGGTGGGTATTAAGACAAAAAATATTTATTGCTACTAACGATATGAGTAGTAAACCGATAAATTTGATGGCTTGATTTCTTAGACTAATTATTGTTTTCATTTTCATTGATTAATGTCCATTTGGTGACCAGTGCCATGGCTCGGGCGGGAAGTTTTGATAGCCATAGTTAGCGGCGTTAGCGTTTAGCCATTGAAAACAGGCTGTTCCATGAGAGCTACACTTACTAAAATCAATCGCTAATCCCATTTGATGATTAGAGTTACCAGGCTTTGCCACGGGAGCAGAATGAGGTGCATTATAGAGCGCTGTCTGGTGTGCCATAGTGCGGAAAGAGCTACCAGCTGCAAGATTAGTGCCAGCAGCCGCAGCATCTTCTGTCATTGATAGCATAGCGCCCGAGACACGTGAATTAACCAGTGCATTGCCATCCGCGCCTTCCACATAAAACTGACTACCTGGTACACTCTCAGAACTACCGCTTGGAAAGTCGGGTATTGCACAGAGGCGAATTTTTATTAGCTCCCCACTATGATAACCATCAGCTATACCAACATCCTTTGTGCCAGTAGCGCAAGCAATATCAACTGAAGTCTCATAAACATCACCAACAATTCCACCTGGGTTGGCAGTACCTGCGCCTGCTCCCCCACCTTTGTCACTGCTGGCATTTAAGCTCTCATCGAATTTCGATGGATCGGATAGATACAACATAGCATCGGCTAGGAGGTTGTTGTAGTGGTAGGTTTTATAGGCCAGGGCGAGCTTGCCACCTTCAGACTGGTCGAGATCGGCATTGACGCCAAAGATGGGCTGGCATTCTCTTAAGGCATCATCGTCTAGAGCTAGCTCTCCCGGGACAAATTTATTGAAGCACCCATCCCAAATGCCAAACCATTCTTTAATGGTGTGGGTACCTTTATTGGGGTCGATTTCTTTTTGATCGCCATTGGGTACGTACCAGACATCAATATGCACTTTTTTATCCCCGTCCTCACTTTCTTTGAGGTGCTCGATGTAGTTACCATTTTCAATTGGATTGGAAGAAATGACCGAGTCTGGTATGAGAGTAGGCTCAAGCTTAAGGAAATTATAGCTAAAATCATTGTCGGCGATGGCACTCTTATTTTCACCACTAATGTAGTAGCTCAATGAGCCTGCTGCAGAGCTCAAGTTGCGCAAAGGGCTAAATAGGTCAGCAAAAACAGAGGCAACATTCTTGGTCGCGTCTTTTGGACTGGCGATGGAGGCTGCCCCAAGACGGCTAGCCAGCGAACGTGGATTTTGGAGGTTAAATAAGCGATAAGCCAAGCCTGCTCGTTGGTCCTGGTCGCGGGTGGCGGCTTCATTGCGAATATCATCGGCCACTGCCCTGTCTTCTGAGACTAAATTACCACCCATGGCGAGGTTATATGCGTACATATATGCTTGCACGCCGGAGTGCATGCGATTGAAGTTTTGTGGCCCATCCTCAGTGCCGGCATCACTAACATTTGTACCAATCTTAGCGAAGGCCAAGAGCACATCGTCTAGGCCGACCCCTCCGTTGACTTCCTCACCACCACCGACAGCCTTACCTACAGCGCTACTAATGGAGTCACCAACTTCTCCAATAGACTTCTGTATCGCCTCCTTACCATCGAGGAATTCCTGGCTCTGATAGTATGGGAGGTTCTTCATTTGCTCACGTAGCTGTGGGTAAAAGTCATTGATTTGATCAATTTTTGCAGATGACTCATCCTTTTTGCCAGTCTGATTATTACCTAGATAATCACTGCAATTGCCCGCAAGCTGGCGAACAGCCTTTTGGATTGGGTATTCGGGGTGTACACCAAGCATATCCATTGCAATTGCGCTACCGGCTAACGTTTCTCCTTGGGGCGCAATACCATTTTCTGTGCCATAGGCGGTTTGATGGTAGGTGGCGGCGCTGGCAAAATTACTCATCTTATAAAAATCTACCTGCATCTCTTGAATCATCAAGGGGCGTTTTACTTGTGTATCGGCGTAGGTTACGTGTGACCAGCCGGCATTTGCCATTGAGGCTACCCGCTGACGCTGCATGAGTTTTAACTGGTCTAATGGCTTGTTTTTGGATGTCTCTAAGTTGTATAGAGAGAAGCGACAAAGCACATCGGCAATAAACTTTTTATCACTACCGCTCTGGCCACTGGAGCGAACCTGTTTTGCCAGATCTTCATCGAGCACTATTTCTTGAGGGTCGGTGCCACAGAGTAAATCATTGGCCACCTTGATGACAGAATAGTCAATTGGGCTACTGGACTTTAATGAGGCTTGAGTTTTTTCGAAGTTTTTATCACACTCGGTTGGGACTGGCAGTGGCTTCGTGAGATCATCTGGTGGCTTGGCAGCCGGTGTGGAGCTGGTAGCACCCCCTCCTCCGCCTCCACCGCCACCAATGCCTAATCGAGCGGCCTCAAGCCGTAGCAGATCACCTGCAAATGCACCCGCTCGCGCGACCAAGTTGAGATACTCACTAGATGTCGAGCAAGATGTAGATTTAAAGCAACTCTCTATAGACTGTCGCATTGTATTTAACGCCGTATGATACTGTGCAATAGTGGTGCCTTCGCCATAGCCAAACTTACTTTCATAACGTACCTCGTAGGTGTCAATCACTGCCTTGCTTGCCTTCATATATTCTGCCTGTGCGTTGGCACCGGATTCAACACAGGCATCGGTATTGGTATTATTGCATGGTGCTTCCGCCTTGGCCTTGGCATTGTCATAGTTGGTTTTTAGAGTGTTATATGTGGTCTGAGCGGCAATGGCTTCTCCGACGTCGGCAAGAGGAGAAGTAGGCGGGGTTGGTCCCCCGACATGACCGACATTACCAGTGATTGCTGTTAGTATAATGTTAGGTGATTGCGCAGTGGGTGTGCGCACAGCAAAGTTAGCCAGAACAGTATTTTTGGAGCCAGGTGAGTTGAGACTTGTAGCCCCCTGGTTGAATTCATCAAAATGTTTTTCACCACCCGACTTTGTGCCATATTTGTTAAAAAAAGCTAGTCGATTTTCTTTGCTTTGATAGAACTGATTAGTGGCTGTCGGATTGCCTAGTGTATTGGCAAATGACTGAGCCATAATGGCAGCGTATCCATAGGCCGTGTCATACATCATTTCTCCGTGTTCTGGATAATCGACGCCAAATATATTTTTAAAGGCTTCAAGCAGGCGAGGACTATAATTTCCCCCACCTGGGAATTTATCAAGTTGCATCGGCCCCTGGCAACCGTTTGTACAGCCGGTATCGCTTGGATCTTTTTCCATCGGTTGTTTACCGGCGCCTGGAATCATATAGGAGTGTTGACGTACGAAGTTATCATCATTGTATTTGCCGTTCCAATAGGTTGATGATTCCTGGTAGGCTTGTGAAGCTATCATGGCTGTTGGCACACCTGTTTTTGAAGACACCCAAGCCATAATTTGTTTCATCAGGGCTGAGCCTTCTCCAAAATTGGCTAGTCCCGGAGGCACTGTCACTCCCTCGAGCGAAGCATTGCTTTGGTCGTTCTTATTGGCTTGTGCCTGGTCGCGTTGCCAGACACGCAACAATGTCTTATTACGCAACTTATCTTTGAGCTGGTCGTAGGGGTCGGCTGAAGTAGCTTCGGGTGAGGTCGTGGCGGGAGCTGCTATAGCAGTGACGGTTTGTTTCAAGTCTCGTAGTGGCTGATCGATGAAAATGGCTTTGGCGTAGGCTAAACCAATACCCCAAGGGAGAGATTTCGAACTCGTAGTCGCTGGACTAGCACTTGGGCTGGGTGACGGGCTAGCGCCGAATTCTGGTGCGTTACCATCTTTGTCTTGTTCGGCGTAATTGTAGCGTAGGCCAATTTCCTTGTTTATTCCCCTTCTAAGAAATTGGCTACGCATCAGAGCTCCAAATATTGGGTAAACTTTTGATAGGCAGAGTGCCTTGGATTCGGCGCTTAATTCGGTGTTGGGCTGGCTTTGAAAGTAGATTTTATCGATCACAGCACGCTCTTTGCCGGTCACGACGTTTGTGACTTGCTTAGTGGTGACACGACAGTCACTGGTCTGATCGACAGTTTGGTACTTTGATTTTTCCCAGTCGATTTGAGCATATTTCCAGGCTAAGGTGCCTTCTTTGGGCTGGTCTGAAGTCGGTGCAGCGATAGCTTTTGAGCCAGAAAAATCCTTAAAGTCTTTTGTTTCGATCTCATAGGCCATCTTATGAATTGGAGCGTGATCATTGATGATTAGGACTTTGAGCGCCACGATCACTGGATGATGTTCCCAGATAAACTTAAGAGGATTCTTGATGAACTGGTAGAGTATCATGACTGTCAACATTATCATGATAATAGGAATTATTATGATAGAAGCAATGGCAATTAATAATCGCTTTGTTCCAATCTTTTCGACGACTACCGAGACAACCTTACCCGATCCAGGAGCTATCGCATTGGCGGCAACACCGGCTGCCTTACCTGCCGCCTTGTCAACAGCTTTCTCGGCGCTACCTTTATTTTTTTCTAAAGCATCAAGGTTTTTAGCCCCCGGGAACTTATTAAGCATATTCCCAGCCCCACTCATAGCCCCCATGCCTCCGGCACCCTTGCCGAGAGCACCCATGGCAGCACCGCCTTTGCCGGGTGCCTTGCCGGCTGTTTTCGGTCCTTTTCCAGGCCCACCACTTTTACCACCTGGTCCTTTATTTTTACCTTTACCACCCGGCCCTTTACTGCTCGGTCCGTTATTTTTGCCACTTGAGTTTTGCGATGGTGAAACCTCAGGCGCATCATTAGCTACATCATTATCACCTGAGAGGCCGGCATCATAGCCAGCATCGGCATCACCCATCGGGTCGTCATATTGTTCTAAATCAGATGTCGGGGGCATTAAATAAACCTGCTTAAATATTTATGGGGAGGTTTATTTTTGTTTGGGAATCTTTGTTTTGTTTAATTTCTGCGTCAAGGCCCGATGGTGGGTGGTAGCTCGGCTGATACGGTCGCTGAGGCCGTGTCATCTGCTGGTATCGCGTCACCTTGTGGTTTATCGAGTAAGTCTCGTGGATTAGTGGTGATAAGCTGTGCCTCCATTGGAAAAGCCAAGATGTGCAGAATGACGTGCGATAGACCGGCGAAGAATAGCCCCTCGCCGACCGGGAATTGAGTTAGGCGATTGCGCTCCTCGCTGGTCAGGCGGAAGGTGTCGGCGACTATATCGACAGCAGCCGGAGACTGCTTGAGTAGCAACTGCAAGCTGGAATTAGTCACAATTGCTCTACCTAGGCGAGTACTCAAGAAATCCTCGACGTCTTGAGAGATCGTAGTTAGGCCAAGGTAGTATTTTCGAGCTCTTTTTGCAATCGAAAACATGAATTGGGCCGAATCTTGGTAACGCATCAATTGCCAGGCCTCGTCAACGGCCAGGATACGCTTACGCTTGTCCATCTTGACCCTATTCCAGATGTAGTTCAAGACAATATACATACCAATCGGCCTCAATTCATCTTCAAGATCACGGATGTTGAAAACAACAAATGGATTGTCGAGCTGAATATTTGATTTTTCTGAAAATATACCAGAGAATGTCCCTTCAGTATAACGACGCAAGCGAGCGGCTAGATTTGGTCCATTGCCACCCATGTTGAGCAGAGTGTTATAGAGGTCGCTCATGAGCGGTGGCTCGGCTGTGTGGGTCAATGGATCGCTTGTGATTCCCTTGTCGGCATAAGTTTGAATGAGGGCGACGTCTAGGTCGGCTTCTTCAGCTGGTGCCATCTCACCAGTCATCAGTCGGATGAGGCCGTGTAGCATAATGATATTGGCATTAAGTGCGTTGTCTGCCTCCTCTTTGTCGACGGCTTTAGGCAGATCAAATGGGTTGATGCGAGTATTACTATTTAGGCTTAAATGTAGGAATGATCCACCAACAGCATCACAAAGTGTTTTGTATTCATTCTCTGGGTCAATGATGATGACTTCAGCTCCAAGCATCAGATAGCGCAAGCACTCCAGCTTAACAGCAAAGCTCTTACCAGCACCAGACTTGGCAAAGACGCACATATTGGCATTCTCAAGGCTGAACCGGTCGTAAAGCACCAGGCCATTGTTGTGACGATTGATGCCATACATAATACCTTCTTCCTGGCTCAGCTCGGCAGTGGTAAAGGGGAAGCTAGTTGAAATCGCACCAGTGTCCATATTGCGGTAAATGTTTAGCATGTCAGTGCCCAGTGGCAGAGTGGAGTTGAAGCCCTGCTCCATTTGAATAGTGGCTAGCTTGGTGTAGATTAGGCTGTTTCCAAAAATACTCTCAATTTTTTTGCGAATTAGCTCTAGCTCTTCGAGGTCTTTGCCGTAGAGAGTAACATACAGACCAAAGCGGAAGAAACGCTCGCTACCCACCTGTAATTTATCACGAAGCTCTTCCACGTCAGAGATGGCCGCTTCCAGCCCTGGGTCACGCACTCGCCCCTTTTCCTGATTGATGCTATAGCTGGCCTCAAGCTGACCAACTTTCTTCTTTAGATTGTCCATTACAACCTTGCTCTCAACCGGTACTATATTAAGGCTAATATCAATCACCTCGTCCAGATTGATGATAGGCGAAAGCCAGCCGGTAAAAAGAGTCCGCGGGTATCCAAAGACAAATAATGTTTGGGCGTAGCGACTGCCAACGCGCAGGTAGTTGCTCTCAATTTGAATCGATGAAGGCGCGATAACATCACGTAGCGTAACGACCCCCTCGCGATAAACTCGCTCAGCTTCGGCTTGATTGGCGGCGGCTTGGTCGATTTGGGCTTGAACGGCCGGGTCTATTTGGGGCTGTCCCTTGCGTGCCATTATTGACCTCCTCCCATGCGATTAAAATCACCACTTGGTGGCTCTTCTGTTTGCGAGCTACGCTTGTGAGCGGCTGCGAATAGATCGTCAGGCTCCGGTGGCTTGGCTGTCGGCTGGTAGGGAGAAGCTGGCTCTCCACCACGTGTCACCACAGGTGTGGTCATATCCTGAGTGTTAATGAGGCGTTGACTTTGTGACACATCGATATTGTATGAGTTGTAAAAAAGTTCGATCAGTTCTTGAGTCTTAAGGATGGCGGCACGGATTCCGAGCTGAGCCAAGCCCTGGGCAATCATATTTGTTCTCTGCACCAGCTCGTACTTACGTTTTTCAAATTGCTCAGCCGTTTGATTGACTACTTGATCATCCTTTGGCTTGACGATTGAGCCGACCTTTGTGGCGACATTTTCTTTTGAAACTGCCTCGACATAGTATGGCACCACGACGTAGAACTCCTTGTCCATAATGTTAATTTCCTCTAAAAGGCTCTTGATGTTGTAGACATATTCATCCATTAGTCCGGCTAGGAGTTGATTCTGCTGATTGGCCTGAATGGCTTCGAGCTTGTCGATGTAGGCGGCTAGATCGATCTTGCGTGAGCGCACGATAATCTGGATGGGAAAATGCAGACCATTCAAGAACCCCTGATAAGAAAATTCAATGGCATCTTGTTCCTGCTGGCTCTTGAGGTCAAAATTTAATGCTGAGCCTATGATCACCATCCGCAAGCTTCCATCGCGCATAACCACTATTCCGTCTTTAATCTCAGAGAACATCAAGTATTTCTGCGTACTCATTTTCTCATCTTTGCCGGATTCCTTGCCCTTGCCTTTTCCTTTTGCTTTTGGATTGGGTTGAGTTTGAGGGGGTTGAGGGTATTGAGGCACTGGCCCGCCCGGAGGCATGGGTGCATACATTTGTGGCGGGTTTTGTCCGGGCAAAGCACCGTCAGGCGATGGGTAGGGGTTATTTACTTGGTTTGGTGGTGTTTGGTTTGGTGGCATACAAATAAATAAAGCTAATGTTTAATCTTACTCCACAGCATAAGCCTAGCGCAACTTAACTGTTTTGCCGGGTGATAGTGTGACTTCTTTTTGCATTCGATTAGCAATTTGGGCCACCGTCACTGGCTCTTTGCGCAAAGCTAACTCAATTATATCAGCCGCTTGCGGGTTTGGCGATGGTGCTTGTGCTTTGGTCTGTGGGGCTGAGGAGCGGTGGTTAGTATGAGGCTTTTGGGAGTTTTGCCGGCCAGTCGACTTAGATGCCGCGCTACCAGCTTTTTTCATGTTAGCAACGGCTTGAGCACGAACATCGGCCTCGACATTTTCGAGAAGTTGGCCAACAGCCACCGCCTTTTGACTACTCTCTGTGTCTAGCATGTCGTCTTGTGGGCCAATAGCATTGGGTGCGACTACCTCGTGAGTGTTGATGTGCGGATCGATGACACGACTAGCCAGACCGGACATCTGGGGTGCAGATGGATCTGGCAACTGAATAACTTCATTTTTCTGCACCCGGCCACGCGAATCAATAATAGTGGCGAGCTTGTGCAATTGGCCACGCACCTCATCGGGATTGGGTGGTTTAGCTTCTTCTGGCTTAGGCGGTGGCTTGGGGGTGGGCTTGACGATGTCTTTGTCGGTATCTTTCATCCAGACGCGTTTACGAGGTAGCATCAAAAAGCGAATATAGGCAATAAAATAATTCTCAAAGCTTTGCTCCTCGCGCTTTCCAACCGCCAGAGCGATAAATATGCCACTGACAGGCAAAATAAGTACGATTGCGACAGGCAAAACAAAGCCAAAGATGCGCCACATCAAAAATCCCCACATAATGGCGATCACAAGATAGACAAATTGCTTGATCGAAAAAGGACCAAGGATTTTGTCTTCTGTCTCTACATTTTGCGGAACTTTATATTGACCCATAGTGTCAAACCTGATTAATCATCTATAAATAGCCACCATCATGATTGTCTCTATGATCATGGTCTGGTTCTGGTGGTGGTGCAGCAGGTGATCCACCAGATGTGTTGCCCTTAATGTCTTCGAGTAAGGCATTCTGGCTCTTGATCAGAGGCTCGAGCCCTGACAGATCAACAGCCCCAGGGTTAGGGGTAGAGGCTGATCCCCCTATCCCAATCGGCGGTGTTGTGCCTCCGGGGTTAGGAGGCGGTGGGGCGGCAGGAGAAGATATATTAATGTTCGGGTTAACTGTAACGCTAGGCGTGCCCCCGCCACCACCTCCGCTGATAATAGTTTCCTCAGAAAGTATTTTATGACTAACTCTCTCTTGAATGCGCCCGACGTTATCTAGATGGGCTTGAGTTACACCAGCCCCACCTTTGCCGTCCGCATAGTCGGTTGCCCCGCCGAAAGTACTTGTTCCCGCTTCTTTGCTGTCTGCAGTAGGATATACAAGTGCTGCGTCTGGTCCGCCTTTTGCGCCCTTGGCATGGGAAGAAAGTATCTCGGCCTGACTGAGCTGGAATGTTGCTGCAGAGGAGTCGTCTCTGCTCAGGGCGCTATAATAGTCAGACATGGCTGAGGAATATTTTTGACTCATAGTAGCTTGAACCGCCTTGTAACTAGGGCTACCCGGACGGCTGGCATACTTATCAGCGAGCAATTTTAGTGCTGCTGGCGACATATCCGACATCCCCTCTTTGGCTTTGGCTGAGATAGCCACATCTCTTTTAGCTGTCTTGGTTAGGGCAGTTTTTTGTCTAATACCACCCAAACCGGGCACTCTACCAATAGCCTTCCTCGTACCAATAATATTGCCATCCTTGTCCCTCTTGATCGCCGCGAAATTGCGTAACCTGGCGATATTGCCACTTTTGGCAGAGTCTTTAGTCATACCTCGGCCTTTTTTGAAGGTAGCTGATTGGCCTCGTGCTATCCAGCCCGCTGCTGCACCAGTGGCGGCACTAACAAAGTCCCCGCCCCACTTGAAGGTCTTGGGCAAAATAGCTAGGGCAATCATAGGAGCAAGAGCGGCTGCAATTTCTGCCATATCGTTAATTCCTCGAGCGGCTGAGGCAACTCTAGAAAAAAGGATTGCTGTAGCTATTAGGCCGGTAACCATTGGAAACATTGCCAATACCCGGAATAAATTAAATGACCATTTCTTGAATAATTTCTCGGTGTTAGGTAGCACCCAGCAGGCAATAGCAATTGGGGCAGTAAGTACTAGTGCGAAGACAATTAGCTGCCTAGCGACCATTGTAATGACCGCACAAAAGAGGCCAAAGAGTGCCATGATTGCCAAAATTAGGATTAGCAAGAAGCCTGGCCCAGATAGTATTGCCATACTAGCCCAGCCAGAAAGCTGAAGTTGATAAGTTTGAGGACCAGTACTAAGGATGAAGCTAGGTACGGCTATACCAATAATATTGCTAATATCGATCGCAACAGCCAACAGGACGAAGGAGAACTGGGTAAAGAGGGCTGCCATCATGATACGGGGTAGAGTCTTTTTTATTGTATAGGCGTCTACACCAATCGAAAAAGAATTGGCAAAAATAACAACCATAAAAATCAGTACATAGATACTTAATGTTATATTCTTAATACTTTCCCAGGCTGCTTGCAGTGGATTATCCTGAGATCCAGCAGGAGCAGTATTTAGCGGAGTTAGGTAGAAGAGGTCAATTAGAAGTCCTCTCCCGCTGCCGTCGCTACCAACTAGCTTAGCAATAGAATTATTTACCATTTTAAAAAGTGGACAAGTGATGAAATTAAGTGAGGAGTCATCGCCACAATCGCGTTCTGAATTTAGGCGATCTAGTTGTGTTCCATAAGATGAGGCAAAGTCATCGGGTACGTTATCATTAGGTTGTCCGTCCCATCCATTTTTACATCCCGGCTCGGTGTAAATAATACTGCAGGTGTCTTCCTTCAGATATGGTTCACCACTTCCTGCTATTTGCACGTCTCTTTTTGCACCATTAGTTACTTCTGCCCCTTTGTCTTTATACCAGCCATTTGATGGGTCGGTGGGGCTATTCGTAATAAATGCTTTGTCTACTCCATCGGCTTTGTAGTTTCCCGCAAGCATATGAAGATAGCCAGCATTATCATCGGGGTTTTGTGCTCTAAATACGTCATGTCCGGCCTTCATGGATGCCTGAATATCATAGAAATACCGTATCCCGTCAGATCTGCTAGTGCCCAGGCGCGAGGTATGACAATTGATAAAAGAAGCATTTTGCCAAGCGCAGTCCATTTTGATATCTGTACCTTTAACATCCCAGTGAGGAGGGACATTATCGCCATTTTGTCCAATTTTTGCAGCATATACCTTTGGTGCAAAAAGCAAGCTAAGAGCAAAAAAGCTAATTAGTACGATAAAAAAGGTAAAAAATATTTGTTTCAGTGATAAGGATGACATTTTCTCAATTATATCATTAAACTTGCTTATGTATAGCTATCAATAATAGAATATAAGGCATATGCAATTGTTACGCTTCAAGACAAAAAATATACAATGGCTTTTGGCCGCTATATTATTGGTGATGGCTTTAGGTATCGCCAATAATTTTAATCCAGGAAAAGTGCTAGCGGCTAACGAGGGTTGTGGTAGCCCCGCTGCTTGCGAAAAGCAAGCGGGGTCAGGGCAAGAACCTCAACAAGAATCTCAATCTGGGGGCAATAGCAATAGCGGGGACGTGGGGGGATATACTGCACAAGATTTGCGAACTGATAAAAATGTAACTTGTGATATGTTCGGCGATGGTAAGGACGGTCCTGCAGCAGCTCCTCACGATGCAACTGATGGCACGAAGATTAAAGTATCCAACTATGGTAATTTTTATAAATATATATGTGACCCTAGTCAACCAAACGCTGTAATGGGTGTGGCTGCTGGACTGTCCAATTGGCTGGTGGCATTAGTGGGGCTCGTGATTGTGCTGATGATTATTGTGGGAGGCGTACAAATGGTCGCTTCGGGTGGCAACCCTGAAGCACTCAAGGCAGCCAAACGCCGTATTACCAATGCTATTATGAGCTTGATTGTACTGATATCTCTACGAGCTTTATTGGTATTAGTCAGTATTGGTGGTCAGCCAAACGAATTCTTCGGTACTAAGGTAAATGAGTCTGGTGAGACTCTGCAGAGCATTTCAGATCTCTTGGTGGCGGCGATTAATTTCGCCCTCTATTTGGGTGGTGCTCTTTCGGTGGTGTTTATCATCGTTGGTGCCCTGCGCTATATCGCATCAGGTGGCAATCAGACAAATCTACAAAAAGCCAAGAACACAATTGTCTATGCCGTGCTTGGGCTAATTATTTCTATTTCCGCTGTGGCAATTGTCAATTTCATATTAAATAATCTAAAATGAGATAGATGCAAACTTTTATTAGATTTTTTTTAGCACTGGGCCCAGGTGATGTCGGTATTGATGCCCTAAAAAACACACCCTCAAGCGTTGGCTCCATCATCAACTCCATCACCAATATCCTTTTTTGGATAGTTGGCGTGGCATCGGTCGGGGCTCTGATCGTCGGCGGGCTGATGTATATCACCTCAGCTGGTGATCCGGGCCGAACCAAGACAGCCAAAGACACCATCATGTATGCCGTTATTGGTCTTATTGTGGCGATTCTAGCTTTTGCGATCGTCAACTTCGTGCTGACCCGTATCAAATAGGCCTAATGCACTTCGACCCATTAAGAAATTAATTGTCATGCTTGAGATTTTGATTTACAATAAAGCCAAGTTTTTATATTTAACCTAAAAAATCCACAATAAGGAGAAAGAAATGCGCTCATCATTAACAAAACTAAGCTTAACCGCAGGCGTCGCTCTATCGGCTCTGGCACAGCGTGCTCTCGCCGCTCCGAGTGATATCCAGCAGGGGGCAAACTTTGCTGGCCAGTCGTCTGGTCTGAACGGTGACCTACCTAGCCAGATCACAGTCATTACCAACACACTCTTGCTCGTGATTGGTCTCTCGGCTGTCATTATGCTCATCATCGGTGGTTTTCGCTACGTCTTTTCACAAGGCAACGAGAAGGCCATTGGTGCTGCTAAGGACACTATTCTCTACTCCGTCATTGGTATCGTAGTAGCGATCCTTTCCTACGCCATCGTTAATTTTGTAATCGGCCGATTCTAGACCGCGCTATGAGGGATCGCCTGGCTCAATTCATTATTGCTTCGGGCCTGGTGTTGTCTGGCCTGCCCACAAGCGTATTGGCGGCTGACTGTGACAATGTTAGTGGCGGTGCTTCTGGTGGGGCAAATTGTGCCAAGGTGGCAGGCTCACCATCTGAGCTAGGCCCGTCTATTACCAGTATCATTAATCTACTTCTGGTGATTGTTGGCATCGCTTCGGTTGTTATGCTCATTATAGGTGGCTTCCGCTATATTTTTTCTCAGGGTAATGAGAAGAATATTGGCGCAGCCAAAGATACAATACTCTATTCGGTCGTTGGTCTCATCGTCGCATTGTTGTCCTATGCCATCGTCAACTTCGTTCTCAAACGCTTCTAGATTCCTTGCTGGGGTTTACCTGTGCTAGAATGAGGCCATGCAAAGCATCCAAACGGGCGCTAACTGGGCCGGCCAGGGCGCTGGTCTGAACGGCAATTTAGCTGCCCAAGTTACCATTATTACAAATACTTTACTGTTGGCCATCGGTGTGTCGGCGGTCTTAATGCTCATCATTGGTGGTTTTCGCTATGTTTTTTCGCAGGGCAATGATAAGGCAATTAGCGCTGCTAAAGATACGGTCCTTTACGCCATCATCGGCATAATCGTCGCTATGCTATCATATGCGATCATCAATTTTGTTATCAATCGGTTTTAGCCGATGATTATTGCAATCCGCTCATGCTAAAATATAGAAATGAAAAATAAGGGACTAGTAATATTCGTCTTGCTGGCGGTGATAGTGCTAGGCTATGTTTCCTATCAACTGGGCAATCGGGCTGATTTACCAATTGCAATCAATGGCAGTAAGGTGAAATACCCAACTGCCCCCGTCACCCTAACTTATTGGCGGACAATTGACTCGGCAAAAGCACTGACACCGATTATAGAAGATTTCAAGCGATTACACCCCAATGTCGATATCAAGCTGACTGTTGTTCCGCATGCTGAGTATGCCACCAAGCTGTCATCGGCTGTTTCGGCTGGTAATCTGCCGGATATATTTTCTGTTCCTGATAGTGAGGCTGGGAGCTACAAGCAGTATAGTTCAATCGCACCAGAGACTGTTTTCACAGCTTCCAGCTACACCAAAACTTTCGCCTCCCAGCTAGCTCGCGACCTAAATACTGACAAAGGACCCTGGGCACTGAGCTATAGCATGTCAACTCTGGGGCTGTTCTATAATCAACGATTGCTCGATGAGGCTGGTGTTAAGCCACCCAAAAACTGGAACGAGATCGAGACCGTTAGCCGACAGCTGACTCGAAAAAATGGCAATGACATCTCGCAGTCCGGCCTGGCTATGGGCACGCCGGCAGTTTCCCAGGCGACTGATATTGAGTCGATTCTAATGATGCAAAACGGAGCCCAGATGACCGACCAGCCACCCACTAAGGCCACCTTCGATTTGCCAGATAAGTCGGGCTATCTGGCGGGCGTTAAGGCGGCTCAATTCTACGCCAGTTTCGCGACCCCCGGCAAGGCAAATTACAGCTGGAGCGATGCGCTAGGCGGTAGCATGGAAGCATTTGCCAAAGAAAAAACTGCCATGATGGTGAGCTACCCTTTTTATGCGAACGATATTAACACCCTCAACCCATCTTTGGAGTACAAGACTGCATCTCTTCCTCAAGTTAACTCCAAAAATCCGATCAATATGAGCAGTTACTGGGCAGAGATAGTGTCAAATAAGAGTCAAAATAGTGAGATTGCGTGGGACTTCTTGCGTTTTTCATCGACCCGTGAAGAGTTGAATAAGTTTTCGATAGCGACTTCTCGCCCAGCTAGCCGGCTTGATCTAGCTAAAGCCCAGGAGGATGACCAGCTAATTGGGCCATTTGCCAGCCAGGTCCGTAGTGCTGCCAATTGGTACAGAGGCAATTATCAGAATACCGAGGCAATTTTTACTGACATGAATCACGCAATTTTAAAAGGCTTCGATGCTACTACGGCGGTTCGATCCGCAGCCTTACGGGTCAGCCAGGAAATAGCTCGCTCTCAAAAATAAAATGAGCCCCATCGTTTACCTGAGGCTCATTTTGTTAAAGAAAGTCTATTAAGCTGGCTTGACGCGAATTTTCTTAACCTTGTCCTGAACAACCTTAGGGATTTCTAGAGTTAAAACGCCGTCCTTCAGGGTCGCCTGGGCTTTTTCAGCTACGGTCGAGGTGGGCAGAATAACCGAGCGCGAGAATGAACCCCAGAAGCATTCCTGGACATAATAATGTTCCTTTTCGACTGCTCGTTCGTCTTTACGATCGCCACGAATAGTTACGACATCTTCGGAAATTGCCACATCAATGTCTTCTGATCGGACACCAGCAATCGGAGCCTTGATGACTACCGAATCTTTGGTCTGATATACGTCAACTGCAAGCTGACCTTCAAATTCCTCTTCGCCCATCCAGTCGCCTTCACCATTACTACCGGCGGCAGCCTCATCAAGAAATTCTTCTTCTAGAATCTCGTTTTCAGCCTCATCATTTCTACGTGCCATAAATTACTCCTTATGCTTGTATTAGACCCTATTTGTCCCTATTATAGCCAGGCTATTAAGTTGTTGCAAGAATATGTTAGCTAAAATAATAGATATAGTCGCTCCATCGAGCTGTTTGGTTTGTGGACAGATGGGTGGGCTTTTGTGTGTCACTTGCCAAGATGAAAAGCTAGTCAGCCGTACGCCTAGTTGCTTTAGGTGTAATCAGATTAGCCATGGCGGTCGAACTTGTTCGAGCTGTCGAGGACAGGTTGATTTGGCGGGGGTGCTTACGGCGCTAAGATTTGAAGATATTGCCAAGGAGCTGGTTTATGCGCTCAAATTTCAGTCTGACAGGAGTGCTGCTAAGCTTTTGGCCAACATCATGGCAAAGTTGGTTGATCCGGCGCAGTTTGATTTAATCACCTTTGTGCCAAGTGATGGTGCTACCCTGCGTCGAAGGGGCTACAATCAAGCACGCTTGATTGCTCGAGCTCTAGCAATCCAGGTCGGTTTACCCTGTGAGGAGGCGTTACTACGACTAAAACATAGTCCGCAAATTGGCTTATCTCGCCGTCAGCGTCTTGTTGCGGTGCGTGATAATTTCGTAGTTTTGCCCAGAAAGATTGAGGGTCAACGAGTTTTAGTGGTCGATGACGTTTTAACGACCGGCGCAACTTTATCTGAGTGTGCCCGGGTGTTAAAAAGTGCTGGTGCACGTAGTGTTTGGGGAGCTGTGGCGGCTCGTAAGTAGATTATCTCTGGTCTTTCCAATTCCACCACTTGAGCTTCTCTTCCTCTCGTCCACCTTCAGCGTAGTAAATAGCGCAACGCAAGACATATAGCAAGCAACGATCTTGAATGACCCCAGCATGAATATTTGATTTGTCAAAAAGCTTATCTGGATCCGTTCCGCGCAGATCAGATACTTGTGTGATACCAATGGCTTGCAGGTCAGCGGCTATACTCTTGCCAACCCCAGGG
>CAZCIH010000002.1:0-13257 GCA_964498855.1 uncultured Candidatus Saccharibacteria bacterium
ATAGTACCTCCGTTACGGTAGTTCGTTCGGGAGATATTAAGGCAAACCTAACTGACGATACAGATTACATAACTTATATTAAGGCTGACTCTGGTGTGACCACTACTATTTATGCGGCTCGACTCATCATCATTCAGACTGGTGGCGTGACCAAGACAGAAACTCAGATTCCGCTCATTGGTCAATTATCATCAACCAAGAGCACATCAGTGATAGATCATAACTATTCATATCAATTTTATTATGATGCTGCTAGATATGACGGAAATGTAACGATATATTTTGAAGGTGTATGCCGAAGCACTGGCGGAGCTACAGCCGCAGCTTACTTGTACGATACTAGCTCCAACCTAATTACTTATGTGGCGATTTATGGCACCACAGCGACCAGGGTACGTTCTAGTGCAATTACACTGACCGATGGGACGACCTATATAGTGAAATTTAAATCTACTAGTGGGTTGTTTTGGTCGCAGATTGGGAATTGCAAGCTAATAGTTCAACAGGCTGGTTTTACTAAAACAGAAACTCATTACCCATTGCGCTTGACTCAATTGACGGCTAATTCTACCTCTGACACCAGTCTAGACGGTCTAATCAGCTGGGAAACTAGCGAGTGGTTTGTAGCCGTTAATACTATTTATTACGAAGCAGTCATGATGATCACCGGATCTAATACTGCTTATCTTGACCTCAATGACGGTTCGAGTGATGTAGTGACACTGAGCACTACTTCAACCTCTAAGACTCGCGTGCGCTCTAGCTCGCCAGTAATTCTTGCTGATGCAACAACTTACAACCCACAGCTTCGTGCCAGTGCGTCTGTTACAGCCACTGCTGTTGGTGCGCGGCTCATCATTCACAATCAGCTCCAAAATGCTACTATGATGGGTACAAATTTCTGATTTTTACACCTACGGTATAATATCTATATGTCAGAAATCTTATCGAAAAAATGGTGGAAAGTATTATTTCTCAACGCTTTCATCTCATGTTTGATTTTGCCTGGTATGGCCTTGGCGGCGCGCGAGAGCTTGACTATCAGCCCGCTTCGAACAGAGGTGAATCTAGCTACTGGACAAAGCTATAATGGCAGTATTAAGCTCAAAAATGATGGCGATCAAGCTCTCGATGTAGAGATATATAGTGCCGATTTTTCAGTCACCAATGAGGCTTATGATCAGGAGTTTAGTCAACCCGATAACCCCCTGGCGGTCAATAATTGGTTTGACTTCGAACAAACCAAATATCGTCTAGCACCTCATTCATCTCAGGTCGTAAGATATAAAATATCAGCACCAAGTAATGCTGAGCCGGGTGGACATTACGCCACTATTTTTGCGCAGACGAAAGGTCAGGTGCAGAAACCATCTGATGTGGTTGAGATTAAGCGTGTCGCAAGCCTTGTCTATATCACAATCGCTGGTGAGATAAGTAAGGGTGGCAATATCGAATCATTGAATAGTAAATTTTGGCATAGTACTTCACCGATAAATTCTCAGCTCCGCTTAAAAAATAGTGGTAATGTACACTATCGAGTTGATGGCTATGAGAGGTTAAAGAATATCTTAAATCAAGAGGTGACAAGCAGTCGGATTAATGGTCTATTACTACCAAATACTGTGCGAGCTATTAATACCACAATCGATGCACCAAAATGGCCTGGTCTGTATCGACTCGAGGCTCAAGTTAGTTTCCCTGGTGGTAAGATTAATACGACTTCGAAATGGATACTATACCTCCCGCCAGGCTATATTGCACTTTTAGGTATTGTCCTGATTGGTGCTGTCGTGGTGCTGGTGCGTTATTTAATGAGAAAGAAGCGCCGCTAATCTAGTCTGTCTGCGGAGCAGCGGTATAGAGTACGGTGGTAGTGTAATTACCGGCTGGCTTAGAATTATCTATTTTCACCCCATAAGTGAAAGTAGTATTATCACCGGAGCTGTACGGCCCAGTCGCATTTTTTACTAGCGTGTCACTGAGACTGATACCGACAAAATTACTCGACCCGTCAGTATTGTAGCCCCAGGTGTTGGTGGCTAGCGTGGCGGGACTACCATTGCCACTAGCCGGCAGAGTATCCGGCCCATTTGTCATATTTGTCGAAGCACCGGCCGCACGGATATAGAGCTTGTACCCGACTACATCGGTACTGGTCACTGTGACGGTGCCACTATCAGTACCAAGCGTGCCAGCTTCAGTGGGTGTGATTGGTATGGATATATCACCATCGGTTGAGATGGTGATTGAGGTCTCCGAGCCGTAGGGTACATTCTCATTGTATTTACCAGCACCAAAAGGCTGGGCATGAGCTAGAGGTGTGCTATTTACCAGTATGATTAATAGTATTGATACGTAAAAAAATAACTTTTTCATTGCATTGATGATAATACTTATGTTAGTATATTATCATTCCCTATATCAAACAGGAATTTGATGACAAAAAAACAAATAAAATCCAGTTTAATTAGAATTTTTAGCGCACTGGCCTTGTTGGTTAGTATTTTTTTTGTTCCATCCGCCCAGGCTGCTCAAATCACTGCTCGTAAACTTACTCTGAGTAGCTCAGCTGGCGCTGCCACGAGTGTTACTTATACCTTTAATTTCACCGTTCCATCGTCAACTGTACTAAAGTCATTCCAAGCACAGATTTGTACTACTGCGTCTGGTTCTTGTACCACACCATCAGGTTGGACAGGAGCTTCAGCTGATCTAGCTTCTCAACCAACCAACTTTGGTGATGCCTCAGGCTGGACCGATGCTAGCACTAGCTCAGCACTACGCTTTGCCAAAACTGGTAACTCCGCCGCTCCATCTGGTTCGCAGACAGTAGTCTTCAATGGTGTCACTAACCCAACTGCCAATAACACCACCTTCTTTGCTCGCATTACAACTTATTCCGATGATTCATATACCACCGCAGTTGATAGCGGTACAGTAGCTGCTAGTACGGCGCAACAGATAACTGTCACTGCCACAGTTGATGAAACTTTGACATTTTGCGCCGGCACTTCAATTACTGGCACGAATTGTGGTACCATTTCTGGCTCATCCGTATCTCTAGGCTCACTCACTGATACTACAACAGGAAGTGGCACATCGGTTATGGCGGCCTCGACTAATGCTGCTAGCGGCTATGCCATCACCATTAATGGCGCCACGCTAACTTCAGGGGGCAACACGATAACTGCTATTACGGCAGGTTCTGGCGCAGTTTCAGATGATGGCACTGAGCAATTTGGTGTTAATGTAAGAGATAATGCTACCCCCAACGTTGGGGATGATCCGACTGATGATACAAATCTTTCCTACGGCACGGGATATGGTACGGTAGATTCATTCAAGTTTGTCACTGGTGATACGGTGGTTAGTAAAAGTGCGGCGTCGAATGCAACTGCTTTTACCGTTTCATATATTGCCAACGTTGGTGGCGCCACTGAAGCTGGCACATATACCGGCACTTACACTTATATCTGCACAGCTACTTTTTAGACTAATCCCTGTTATAATCTAGAGTAATGAAAAAAGGTTTATCCTCGTTTTTTAATATATTTTTTTCTATTTGCTTGATTGTTTTGACATTGTTTGAGCATCAAGTGGCTTATGCTCAAAATCCAAGCTCGGTTGGACAGGGCTTTCAAATCTCACCAGTCATTGTCGAGCTAAATGCTGACCCCGGCCAGACGTACATATTAGATATCAAGCTGAAAAATGTCACTACTAATACTTTAGTTTCAAAATCACAGGTCAATAATTTTGGAGCCAAAGGTGAGAATGGTGATCCTCAGATCTTTCTTGATCAAAATGAAGATAATGCCTATGGTATGAAAAATTGGGTTAGTAAAATTCCTGATTATACCTTTTCACCTAAAGACAGCCGAACCATACCGGTAAAAATCAATGTCCCCACTAGTGCTGAGCCAGGTGGTCATTATGGTGTGATTAGGTTTACCGGAGTAGCACCTGAGCTAGCAAATGACCAAAGTGCTGTTGCGCTGTCGGCTAGTGTCGGCACATTGGTGTTAATTCGTGTGTCGGGCGATGTCAAGGAGAGTGCGCGTTTGGAAGATTTTTTTGTTAGTCAAAATAGCCATAAATCTGGCTTCTTTGAGACCGGTCCTTTGGATATCGTCGAGAGGATAAAAAATACTGGCAATGTCCATATCAAGCCGACCGGGTCTGCCACTGTCAAAGATATGTTTGGCAGGACGGTAGCAAGTTTCAAAGTAAATGATCCACCGAAGAATGTATTACCTGATAGTATCAGACGATTTGAGCAGAAGCTTAACCAGCAATGGCTGTTTGGTCGCTATAGTGCAAATTTAGATCTGAGCTATGGCTCGACTAATCAAAAGCTGACCGGTCAGCTAGTGTTTTGGGTGATTCCATGGAAGTTGATTCTCGCTATTCTAGTCCTGCTGGTGCTGATTATTATCATTCTGCGTTCGGGACTCAAACGCTACAATCGACACATCATAAAAAAAGCCCGACGCTAAAAATGTTTCATAGTAGGAAGTTGGGCTGATCGCAAATAGCCGATCGCTTCACAAATGATATAATATGGTCATGGTCAATAAGCCTGGGGCTACCAAAAAAATAATCTATAAATCAAAAAAATACAAACGTTTGCATTTGCGCCATCATCGTCATAGTGGACGACTACTGCCACATCGTCACACGTCCTATGGTGCTCTGGTATTTTTGATGATAGTATTTTGTTTGCTTTTGGCAAGTTTTAATGCAGCTGATTCTATCAGTGCGCTTACACAAACTAGCTCTGGCTCGATTGGTCTGACCGGTCTGGTCAAAGGTCCACCGCCGACCACCCCGGCGACCATTCTCTCTCCTACTAATGGCCAGACATTTCAAACGAACTTGATCACGGTGAGAGGAAGTTGTGGCCCGAATTTATTGGTTAAAATTTTCCGTGATGGTATTTTAGCTGGTTCGCAGGTCTGTCAGGTAGATGGTACATTTTCTCTGAGTATTCAATTAATTCCGGGGCGAAACGTTTTGCGGGCTCGGAATTATGACTTTGCCGATCAGCCGGGTCCTGATTCACCAGATGTTATCGTTGATTGGTCTAGCGCCTCAGTATCAAGCTCGCCATCCGGCCAGCAATCTTCTCCGCCGAGCGATACCTCCTCGGCAAAGCCAGGTAACTTAATCGTTACCACCGAAAAGGCCTACTATGTGGCTGCCATTGGTGATCACGTTGTTTGGCCTTTTGTTATTAGCGGTGGCCAGGCACCATACGCAGTTTTGATTGATTGGGGCGATGGCCAGCAAGAGTTAAAAAGCCTGGCCAACAGTGGCAAATTTGAAGTTAGTCATATTTATAAAAAAGCTGACCAATACAAAGTAGCCTTAAAGGTGACTGACGCATCGGGTGCGACAGGCTTTATCCAGATTCATGCAATAATAAGACCAGAAGGTGCATTTGGGATGTCATCTCAAGTTTTACCTAAAACGGAGCAGACTGATCTCTATTACACCTGTTGGATGTCATTGGCGATCACTTCGGTCGGGCTTTTGTGCTTCTGGCTGGGTGAGTATTTTGGAATGAGTAAAATCCGTTTCAGATTGACTGATAAGTCACCAGGACGCTAGAGATATTTTGTCAATCACACTGGCTCGAGTTTAGTCTGGTCAAGTGCTAAAATGGTATTGTGAAGAAAGTATTAAAATCGCTGGTGGCGCGACAGCTAAACCAGAAAATGCGCCAGCTAGTCAAATCAAAAGAGCTTAAAATCATCATCGTTACTGGTAGTGTGGGGAAGACTTCAGCGAAAGTGGCGATTGGTCAATTGCTCGAATCCAGCTTCAAGGTGAGTTATAGCGAAGATAGTTATAATACCGATATCGGTTTGCCACTCGGTCTCTTTGGCTTAAAAGCACCAGGGCATTTGTGGGATATACGAGCCTGGAACAAAGTTTTGCGTCAAATCGATCAACGTATCAAGGATTATCCATACGACACTGTCGTAATTGAAGTGGCAGATGATGAAAGGTCGATGATGGAACCATTGGTGAGGCAGCTCGATCCGCAAATCGCAGTTGTGACTGGGGTGGCACCGGTACATATGGAGCGCTTGATAGATATGGAAAGAGTCGTCGATGATGTTTGGGCGCTTGGCAGTATGGCTCGTGAGGTGCTCTATAATGCTGATTTTGCCGAGCTCAAAAGTCGTGGTCAGTCACTCGACTCAGCTTCTGGCTATGGGATAGGTAATGGTGTAGTACGGTTTATTCAGATAAAAAGGTCTAGCAATGGATTCTTGAAGGCAGAGCTGAAGATAGGCCGTCAGTCACAAATTATTGCGACTCGGTTTATCTCCGAGTCAGGATTGTATAATCTTTTAGCGGCTGCTGCGGTTGCACACAAGATGGGGTTTAGCTTTCAGCAGATTGTCAATGGTTTATCCACCATCAAGCCAGTTAATGGACGGATGAACTTATTGCCAGGCTTGAAAGGCGCGCGTTTAATTGATGATAGTTATAATTCTAGCCCACTGGCTGCCATCGCAGCTTTAGATGTTCTGCGCCAGTTTAAGGGCCGCCGCATTGCAGTTTTGGGTAGTATGAATGAGTTGGGTGATTATAGCGTTGAAGCTCATAATCAAGTAGGTCGGAAGGTTGCCGAAGTAGCAGATTTGCTAGTAGTGATAGGTCGTGAGGCCGAGCGTCACTTGGCTCCAGCAGCGATTGAGGCTGGCCTTGATAAGCGTGCGGTGAAAATTTTCCGTACTCCTTATGAGGCTGGTCATTTCGTTGCTGGGCAAATCAAAGCGAGCGATACGGTTCTTATTAAAGGCTCACAGGATGGAGTATTCTCAGAGGAAGTAACACGTATTTTGTTGGCCAAAAATATTGATGCAAATCAAGTCTTAGTTCGTCAGTCAGCCACTTGGAGGCGTAAGAAAAAACGTACTTTCGCACTTTAGACCTTTTTAGTTTATTCAAGTAGAAATATTCTGCAAGCATATGATACATAATATATATTTAATTGATTGTAAAAGAAAACCCCCGCCCAAAAGGACGGGGGTGTACCCCAGGCCATCAAGTGGCCTGGGGTACATAGAACTACCTACTGCTATGGTTGCCAAGATGAACTTGGCTCTCCTCTATAGAGAGACAGGAATAAATTGGGGTATATTTTTCTTCTTTGTAGAAACAAAGCCTGTTGCTTCCAGGTTCAACAAGCCAATATTCTTCTCCAGGGAGTTTCTCTAAGTTACTGATGGAAAATCCAGTATATGGATCTTCCCATGAGCCATTGCCAGTAAATCCTTTGTTTGTATCTGAATTGTAAGCAATAATCATCATACTGCCCACAGTAAGAAATAGACCTATAACTAGGGCAATTAGAGCGAAGATAATTAGCTTGATCTCGTCGCTTTCGGACCTAAACGTGACCTTACTCATTTTTTCTCTCACGACTAGCTCTCCGAATACTCATTATTCCCCAGAGAAAGATGCTTTCCCGACTAATGAGATTTAGTTCAACCTCATTTTTTTACCTTCGTCGGGTACGGCACCAAAACAATCAAATGCTTTTATTATCTTAGAGCCATATCCGACTAGAAGTATTTTCGATGTGCGTATAGTAGATATAACTCCACATACGATATATATCTTAGTATAAGATAAGAATAAGTCAATACCATTGAGTCTTTTTTATTCTCTAATGAATTATTTGGCTTGTCTGCGCGGTGAGTATATATAATGGAGAAGATATTATATTTAGGCACTCCATTGGAGATAAAGATACAATATGCACCGCTACTTTTTTTCTAGTATAATTAACCTGTTATGAAAAAGTACGAGCCGCACAAGATAGAGGCTAAATGGCAAAAGGTCTGGGCCGAGACTGGTCTGTATAAGACCAGTGACAAGCCAAAAAAGCCATACTATAACTTGGTGATGTTTGCCTATCCATCTGGTGACTTGCATATTGGCCACTGGAGCAATTTCGCACCTGCCGATACACTAGCCAGGCTAAAACGGATGCAGGGCCATGATATTCTTTCACCGATCGGATTTGATGCTTTTGGCCTGCCGGCCGAAAACGCAGCCATAAAGAGGAATCTGCCAGCTGATAAGTGGACTGATGATAATGTTGCACGAATGAGTAAACAATTGGAGCAAATCGGTGCCATGTATGATTGGGATAAGGCAGTCAATACTAGCAAGCCAGATTATTACCGTTGGACACAGTGGCTATTTTTGCAATTGTATAAAACTGGCCAGGCTTACCAAGCAGAAGGTATGGTCAATTGGTGTCCGAGCTGTAAGACGGTGCTGGCCAATGAACAGGTTGTGGCCGGGGAGTGTGAGCGCTGTCACTCAGTGGTTGAAAGAAAAAACCTCAAACAATGGTATTTTAAGATCACAGATTATGCTGATCGCTTACTAAATAATCTTGAAGAGCTTGATTGGCCAGACAAGATCAAGGCAATGCAACGTAATTGGATAGGTAAGAGCCAGGGAGCGCTGGTGCGCTTCTATGCCGATTCGTCTGGGCGACGAATCGCGGCGTCGATGGCTTCGGGCGACAGTCAACGTAGCAGTACTACGCTTCCTTTGTCGTCCTCGCCCTCTTCTGGTGCTTCATCCGCCGATACGAATCTAGAATGGGAGAAAACGGCTGATTATATCGAAGTTTTTACCACTCGCCCTGATACCTTGTGTGGAGTAACATTTTTAGTATTAGCACCCGAGCATCCACTTGTAGAGACTATCACGACAGATGAAAAACGAGCCGAGGTGGCCGACTATGTGGCAAAAGCAGGCGCTAAGACCGATGTGCAGCGCCAGGAGCAGACTGAGAAAACTGGTGTCTTCACTGGTCGATATGCCTCAAATCCGATCACCAATGACCAGATACCCATCTGGGTGGCGGATTATGTATTGATGGGCTATGGCACTGGTGCGATTATGGCGGTACCAGCTCATGATGAGCGCGACTGGGAATTTGCCAGTAAATATGGCCTTGAGATTCGACAGGTGATAAGTGGTGGTGATACTAAAAAGTCTGCTCACCTTGGTCCGGGTGAGCTGGTCAACTCTGGTGAGTTTGATGGTATGACGAGCGAAAATGCCAAGCGGGCAATCACCGCCAGCTTACAAAAAAATGGTGCCGGCCAACCGCAGACGCAATATCGGTTGCGTGATTGGTTGATCAGTCGTCAGCGCTATTGGGGTACACCAATACCGATTATCCATTGCCAAAAATGTGGTACAGTTCCAGTGCCAGAAGCTGATTTGCCAGTAGTATTACCACTCGAGCAGAAATTTGACAAAACTGGTCGCTCACCGCTTTTAGATCACCCCGATTTTGCGAGTGTCAAATGTCCTGATTGTGGCGGGACGGCCAAGCGTGAGACTGATACGATGGATACATTTGTCGATTCGAGCTGGTATTTCCTGCGCTATCCAAATCCAAAATACACCAAAGGGCCGTTTGACCCCGAGGCGATCAAAACTTGGCTACCAGTTGATTGCTACATTGGTGGTGCTGAGCATGCCGTCATGCATCTGCTTTATGCGCGATACTTTACAATGTTTTTGCATGATCAAAAACTAGTTAATTTTGATGAACCTTTTACGACACTGATTAATCAAGGCGTTATCCTAGGTCCAGATGGGGCTAAAATGAGTAAGTCGCGTGGCAATGTCATCAACCCAGATGATTATGTCCAAAAATATGGCGCTGATGCGGTCAGGCTCTATCTTATGTTTATGGGGCCTTATGAAGACGAGAAACCGTGGGACGGTAGTAGATTTGAGGGCGCTTATCGATTTATTGGTCGGATTTGGGACTTGATGACGGCTGAATACAAGGAGCAGGCTGTTGAAACTATTAAGGAGACCGAGCTGACTAATAATTTGCATAAGACCTTGAAAAAAGTCGGCGATGATCTAGCGGCGATCAAATTCAATACCGCCATAGCGGCATTGATGGAGCTAATCAACTTAGCCGGACCCATGATAAGAGCGGGTGTGATAGGCCAGCAGGTGTGGCAAGAAACACGATTGAGCATTGCATTGATGTTGGCACCACTTGCACCTCATTTGGCGGAGGAGCTATGGCATTATCTGGGTGAGGAAGAGAGTGTACATTTGCAACCTTGGCCTCAGTACGACCCTGCACTCCTCAAGGATGATATGGTGACAATTGTGATCCAGGTCGATGGTAAGCGCAGGGGAGAATTCTTAGCACCTGCTGGTACTTCCAAGCACCAATTGGAAACCTTGACCAGGGCAGAGAATAATAAAAATGATTACACCGCCCAGGCAACTATTACAAATGTGGTAGTAGTCCCTGGACGACTAGTAAATCTTGTCACGAAGAACTAAAAATGATATAATGCATGGCGAAGTATGCCAGTTAGCATTCTTAAATTGGCTCAGTCGGGTGAAGGCGCAAGTCAGGCTTGCAGTCTTGAATTTGACAAATTAGAAGATGTCGATCTGGCCTCTCCAGCTAGAGTAAATCTAACCATTTACAATCTGTCAGATGGTACGATCTTTCAGACCATTGGCAAGATCAAGGTTAAGCTTGATAGAGTCTGTGATCGTTGCCTAGAAAGCTTTCACGAAGAATTGGATTTAGAGCTGTTGGCCAATTTTTCCGATCACCCAACTGAAGAAGATTGGCCAATTGAAAATAGTATGATTGACTTGACACCTGTGGTGCGAGAAACCATCTTATTGAATATTCCGGCCAAGAGCCTTTGCTCACCTGAGTGCACTGGTATAAATATAAAAAATAGTAATTGAAAGGTTGGTATAAAAAATGGCAGTACCTAAGAAAAGAACAACTTCATCTACTCGTGGCCAACGTCGCTCTCATGATAGCTTGAAGGCAACTCAGCTACTAGTAGAAAAATCTTCTGGCCAGGCTGTGCCTCGTCGCTTGCACAAAGCAGCTTCGAGAGGTCTATTAAGAAGTCAGAAGGGATAGTCACACTTATGGCTTCCAATCGCCACCTCGGTCGCATCGTAGCTCTGCAGAGTTTGTATGAGTATGACTTTCGACGTAGCCTCAAGCTAGATAATCTGAAGAACGATATGTCTGATATTCTCAAGCGTAATATTGAGGTTTACAGCAATACCATTGATGATTCTGATTTCGTTACTGAATTAGTCAATGGAGTGCAAGAGAAGGAAGACGAGATCGATGGTCTAATCGCGCCAGCCGCTCCAGAGTGGCCGATTGAGCAGATTGCTAAAATAGATAAGGCTATTCTAAGGATTGCTGTCTATGAGCTAATGATCCGGCGTGATGTACCGCCAAAGGTTGCCATCAATGAGGCTGTCGAGCTAGCCAAAGCCTTTGGTGGTGAGAATTCAAGCAAGTTTATTAACGGTGTCCTTGGCACTATCTACCGACAGAGTGATTTTTATGAATCAGAAGAAGACAACTCGGACCAGGACAAGTCCGACCAAAAAACCAAATAAGACCAATAAGGCTATCCGTGAATACACGGCCGGAGGATTGGTATTTCGTAAAAGGAATGACCAGTATGAGTTTTTATTGATTCAGGATCTCAAAGACCGTTGGAGTATTCCTAAGGGACATGTTGAATCTGGCGAAACATTAGAGCAAACTGCTATTCGCGAAATTGGTGAAGAGACCGGACTCAAGGCGCTCAAAATTATTGATAAGCTAGATAAGATTCACTTTTTCTATCGCATGGAGGGAAAGCTGATTTTTATGACCACTTTTGTATTTTTAATCGAATCGATCGATCCGACTGAAGAGGTAGAGGCAGAAAATTCGGAAGGTATTATTGACGTTAAATGGTTTTCAGCCAACCACGCTCATGATTTAATAGAATATAAAGATACAAAAACTTTACTCGAGATGGCAATGCGTAAAATTGAAAAACGAGATAAGCATGTTTGAGCCTGGGGCAATCGAAGACATTATCAAGATAAAATTTAAGCAACCTGATTTGCTGAAACAGGCTTTTATTCATCGTAGTTATCTCAACGAACATCCGGGTGTTGGCCTTGATCACAATGAGAGGCTCGAATTTTTAGGTGATGCGGTGTTGGAGTTGGTTGTAACTGACTATTTGTATCGTCATTATGAAAATCCCGAGGGTGAGCTAACTAGCTGGCGCAGTGCTCTGGTAAAAACAGAATCACTTTCGGCTCTGGCCGAGAGACTTGAGCTTGGCCAATTTCTAATGATGAGCCGTGGTGAAGCGAAAAGTGGTGGCCGTAGCCGGACCGCTCTGCTTGCTAATCTGGTGGAGGCTACAATCGGTGCAATGTATCTTGACCAAGGTTATGAAACGGCTCGACAGTTTATCGAGCAACATATCATCAGTTCACTACCAAATATACTCCGCGAGGGAACTTATATTGATTCAAAGAGCCATTTTCAAGAAATTGCTCAAGAGCATGACGGTGTGACACCTTATTACAAGGTCATATCTGAGTCAGGCCCTGATCACGACAAGGAGTTTACCGTCGGGGTTTTTCTGGGCGAGAAAGAGTTTGGCCGGGGTCAAGGAGCGAGCAAACAAGCTGCCCAACAAGCTGCCGCCGCCGAGGCTCTAAAAACCTATCCAGCATCAAAATAATTTGCTTTTGTACACATGGGGGGAGTATAACTAAAGTAGAGAGATAGCTCTAGCCCTTTCTCATAATAGACAGGCTCTAGACAAGGAAGGCGAAAATGGTACTTGGCTATGCTCGTCAGCTATCGACTTACTCGCGTCAGGCAGCAAAGCTCCCCGGAGCTATTTTGACTGCCATTACCAATCCGCCCTACGGCTGGGGAGAATACGTCAACCAAGTTCACACCTGGGAAGTAGAGTCTTACCCAGTGCGACGTGGCAGTATCAATATCGATGTTGAGTGTTTGCTACATTTGCAACCAGATCGCACCAGTCCACTTGCCATCATTCTGGGTGGCTTTTCGACTCCAGCACTGTTGTATGGCCCACTCGGGCGAACCATCTGGGAACACGGTTTTAACACCATGATGGTTTCCCTACCTGGCCATGGTCACAGTGATTTGCCTCCGAGTCGCTATCGTGGCTATGTCGAACAGGCTGATATTGTCTACGAGGCGATTACTCAAGCTCGTCAGAGGCACAAGCTCGAAGGAGTGGTCTACGTCCTCGGCCACTCTCATGGCGGTGGTATGGCTCAAGCTCTGGCGACAGTGGCCGGCGATGAGATAAGCCGTTACTATCTGCTTGCAGGAGTTGGTGGACCAGAATGGACACGTGTTGCTCA
>CAZCIH010000002.1:13297-17429 GCA_964498855.1 uncultured Candidatus Saccharibacteria bacterium
GTGGCCGTATCTTGTCAGATAACGTGGCCGAGAGCTGGTGGCGTGTGAGTGGGTTCATCAGTGATGGTTATATCATTATCCCACCACCTTGGGAGTTAGCTGGCTGGCGCGCTGAACTGATCCGACCGTTCACTCGTGGCTTGCACGGAGCAAGTCTTCGTCACCTCTACTCTGTGCTGGTGGACACCTTGCTTGATGATGCCAGTCAGCTCGAGGACTGCTTGGCAGTGATGGGTCGACTAGAGGCTCGCACTATTATTCTGGCTGGTAAGGCAGATGGTGTGATTACCCATGAGGTGATTCGCACTCAAGCCGAAGCAGCGGCTAAGCCAGGCCAGAGCAGTGCACCAGTTTTCTACAGCCAGACCACCCACGCCGGCTTCTTGGCCCCGAGTGGTCGTAAATATGTGGCTACAATGGTGACGATGGCAGATGCTGCGTTAGCAGAAGCATCGTCACGACATCTAGCAGCCTAACTGTACGTCTTTGCCCCGTCCCACCTGGTGTGGGACGGGGCGACCTTTTTGCTTAAGCTCTTAAATTAGGTACAATAGTAACGATAGGAGGGGTATGTATTTACGTTCGCTAGAGGTCGCTGGCTTCAAATCATTTAGTCGCCGTACCAAGCTTCGCTTTGGACAGGGTGTGATTGCTGTAGTCGGGCCAAATGGTTCTGGTAAGAGCAATATCGCCGATGCTGTGCGCTGGACATTGGGCGAACAGAGTATAAAATCACTGCGCTTGAAGAAAAGTGAAGAGCTGATTTTTAACGGTACTGACTCCAAGGCTAAGGCCAGCCTGGCTGAAGTGACATTACTCCTAGATAATCATGATGAGAAAATGCCAATTGACTTCCGCGAAGTTGAGATTCGACGGCGAATCTATCGTAGTGGTGAGAGTGATTATTCACTCAATGGCCACAAGGTGCGCCTGGCTGATATCGAGGACATCCTAGCTCGTAGCGGTTTTGGTCAGCATTCTTATAGTGTCATCGGTCAGGGGATGATTGATAGTATGATTATCGCTTCACCGGCTGAGCGTAAGCTAATGTTTGATGAAGCCAGCGGTATTAGAGTTTTTGAGATTCGCCGTGAGACAAGTCTCAAAAAGTTGGACAAAGCCAAGACTAGCTTAACTCGTAGCAATGACATTATCAGTGAGTTGACACCACGAGCCAGTTTGCTGGCCGATCAAGCTAAGCTGTTAAGTCGTCGGACAGAATTAGAGTCGCAAATTGAACAAAAGCGACAGCAATATTTAGTGTCCAATTGGCATACCTCATCAGCCCGATTGCAGGCTGGTCAAGCACAAGAAGTGGAGCTCAAACGAAAGCTTGATGAAGTTAGATCTAAGCTATTGGAGCTTCATCGACAACAGAGCGATCATGAGAAAATCCAAGCTAAGCGTAGTAGTCAGGTTGCTGGTTGGGTCGAGGATCTACAAAAGGCTGAGAGCATGCGTGATAAGCAAATCAATAGCTTGGCTGTGGCTCAGGCGGAGCTCAATGTAATCAAGGAGTCAGCCTCAAGTTCGGACAATAAGCAAATAGTTCTTGCTATTGAAAGTGAACAGAAATCATATCAAAATCAACTATCAATCGTAAACCAACGTCACACCAAGATTAATCAGTCGGTAGTTACGCTCGAAGGCCAGATGAAAAAGTTTGATGAACGTATTGCTGAGCTTACGACTGAACTCAATCAGGCTCGATCGCAGCTCAATAAAAGTCAAAAGAAAGAATACCTGACTCATGCTCTAGGCTTGGTGCAGTTACTGCGTCGCCATCAGCAAAACCCTTCTCTCACTAGCGAGGAAGCAAAGCTAACTTTGCACAAGCTAGCTCGATTGATTCGTTTAGCCTCCGAAGATCAGAGTGATCAGCTGACAGCCCAGGTGGGAAAGTTGCAAAATCTTACGACTAAGGTGTTGGGGCGACGTGAGGAGGTGGCCGAAAGACTTACCGAGGAGGTCTTACGTTTGCGCTCCCTTGAGCTTGATATTAGTTCGATTGAATTGCGTCTAGATGATTTAGACAAAAAACATCAACAGCTCATTTCTCAGGTAAATATCTCCGACGGCAATCAATCATTGATTGAAGAGCGTAGCAAGATGGTTGAGGCGGAGCAAAAAAAGGTTGATGATTTGGATAAACAAATTTGTCAGCTACGCGAAAAGATCCATGCCGAAAATCAAGCAGTCGAATCGAGTGCGACTACTGATATAAACCAAGCTCAAGAGGCCGAAAGGCTCGGTCGAGAGGAAGCATCTCTTCGTGCTGAGCTGGGACGAATCGAGGTGGAGATAAAGCAGGTGGATCAGGAGTTGACAGAGCTTAAGAAGCTTAGTCAGACTTGGTTTGGAGGCAAGAAAATATTTGACCAGCTCACTGGTGATCAAAAGCTGGTAGATTTGACCGATATCGCTAGGCTCGAGGCAGAATTAGAGGTGATTGGTGAGCTTGATCCGACTATTATCGATCAAGCCAAAGAGGCCAATGATAGATTGCAATTTATTACTGAGCAAAAGCAAGATTTGGAAAAAGCCATTGTTGATTTAGAGAAGATTATCACCGGTCTTGAAGGTCTAATTGGTGAAAAGTTTGAAAAAGCATTCACTAAGATTAATACCAAATTTAGTGACTATTTCACGCGCTTATTCGGTGGTGGCAAGGCAATGATTGTATTGAAGAAGGATAGTCTTGGTCAGTATGGTATCGAGATTAAAGCCTCGCCTCCTGGTAAAAAGGTCGAGCTATTGACTAGCCTGTCTGGTGGCGAGAGGGCGTTGGCAGGGATGGCGCTATTAGCTGCTATTTTGAGTGTTAATCCGAGCCCATTTGTGATTCTCGATGAAGTTGACGCCGCTCTTGATGATGCTAACTCACTCAAATTTGCCCGAATTCTGCATCAATTATCGAAAAGGTCTCAGATCATCGTTATTACGCACAATCATGAGACAATGAAAATAGCCGATCAACTTTTTGGCATCACGACTGATAAGGATGGTGACTCTACCCTCTTCTCGGTCAAGTTAGAAAAAGCCAAAGAACTAGCCGAGATATAGATTAAATCTCTATGTATCTATCGCATATTATTGACCAGCGCCCGATTTCCAGGTATAATTACCCCTATTGTCAAATAATCTAATAGAAAGAAGGATAAATGCTCGTAATTCGATTGGCCCGTGGTGGTCGAAAGAAATATCCAGTCTATCGCATCGTGGCAGCTGAAAAGCGGCGCGCAGCGACAGGCAAATTTGTGGCTGTACTTGGGCATTACAACCCACACACCAAGGATTTGGTGATCAAAAAAGATGAATTGAAGAAATTCATCGAAAATGGTGCCCAGCCCAGTAATGCAGTACTTAAGCTTATGAAGCAAGACAAGATCACTCTGCCTAAATGGGCGCAGATCAAGACTCGCGATCGCAAGCCTAAGAAAGAGCCAGAAGTGAGCGAGGAAAAAACTGCCGAAGTCGCAGCTGAAGTAGCCAACGCGGCCGAAGAAAAAGTTGCCGAAGCACCAGCCGAGGGTACTCCAGCCGAAGCCGAGAAGGCCGAGACAGATGCAAAAAAGGCTGACGAAGTGGCGGATGCTGCTATTGAGACTGCTCAAAAAGAGGAAAAGTAGAAGTTTTATCAGATTTTAGCTTTTAGTGCTCGATGAAAATTGACCAAAAAGCTTATTGGGCTTTACAATAAGCATAAGCCTTCTTTGTAGTAGGCTTTTTCGAAAAATTAAGGAGGATGATATGGCCGAACAAGATCAAGAATTTGTTGAGTATGTAGTCAAAGCAATTGTCGAAAAGCCAGACAAAGTAAAGATTAATCGCTCGGTTGATGAGCGAGGTGTCCTTTTGGAACTCGAAGTGGATCCAGAAGACATGGGTAAAATTATTGGTAAGGCTGGTGCGACAGCGAAATCTATCCGGACTTTGCTACGCGTTCTAGGTGCCAAAAGTGATGCTCGATTCAATCTGAAGATAGTTGAGCCGGGTGGCGGTGAAGTAGTAGCTTCGCGCGAGGATGCTACCGAGGCTGAAGATGAGGGTGACAAGGAAGTTGATGATATCAAGGCCAAAGCCAAAGAGGGGCTTGAGGATTTAGACGATCTGGAGATTTAAGATTAACAAA
>CAZCIH010000003.1:0-870 GCA_964498855.1 uncultured Candidatus Saccharibacteria bacterium
ACCCAGCTCCTAACGCTACACTTCAAGTGCGGGCCATTTATAAATCTATCTGCCACCCTTCCAAACACCAAAAACAACCTGATTAAAATAATAACTCTGACTGTAAGCTACCCAGAAAGTGTATATTCACCTCACCCGATTAGCTTATATTACATTGTATCAAGCATAACCGTGATATGACAATCAGTAATAGAGCTCGTGGGATACGATTCTAATGCTTAAACCATTTATAGATAATCTCTAGAACTACACCAATAAGGGCACCGGCAATCAGGCTGATTAAAAACTCCGAGCCAGACAAGGGAAAGCCAGCAATTCGTGCGTATATGTAAAAAATACTACCACCAATTAGGCCAACTATAGCACCGCCAATCAAAACTGATGGACGCAAAACGGTCTCTTCTAGCACCTCACTAACACTCTCAACAACTCGATTGTGTACCACCTTGGATAATGTGCGAGAAGCAGGTGGCAAGTGACTCTGTACTTTTTTCATCTCTCGCTTAAAAGCTCGGCGACGATCGCGCTTATTGTAGCCATGGACTGGTTTCTCACGCTCATGCTTCCGGCTCGCTCGCTCAGCTGATGCTTTTGGCTTTTGTCGTTCGGCGCTTTTTTCAATGGTCTCACGAGCCTTTTCTTGACGTTGCTCGAGATTCTCGGACCTTTTCTCTTGACTCCGCTCAGGACCACGACGTAGCCTCTCTAATTCCTTAGATTGGGCTTTTGATTCACCTGATTCTTTTTCTGGTCCAGAAAGCTTTTCAGCCATTTCTAATTCTCCTCAGCTGGTAAAGTTGCTATAATCTCTAGCTCGCGTTTAAGCAGACGAGCTCGCAGGAAAATGAAGACTGCTCCGCCAGCTAAAAC
>CAZCIH010000003.1:880-5348 GCA_964498855.1 uncultured Candidatus Saccharibacteria bacterium
TCACAGTATTTGCCAAGCCGGCTCCAGTTTGAGGCAGTTTTGTGGTTGCCTGCTCAACTCTTTTCACGGGTGGGGCAGGTAATTTAATCGATACCGGGTGAGCTTTAAATACATTATCCATCTGCAAGTCAAAGCTAGTCGGATCACTGACGCTTACAGCCGTGGTTGGAATTGGGTTTTTCACCTGCACAACAAAGCTTTTGACTACACTCTGGCCCGCAGCGATATCAACAGCTGGCCAAGTTAGAATAGTTTGTTTCTCCTTACTGCTCTGGGTTGCTCCACCAGCATCAACAATATCTGCATATTCTAAGATATCAGAGACATTTTCCTCAAAGATAAAGGCTTTAGCGACACCATCACCACTATTTTGAGCCAGCAGATTATAGCGAATCTTATTTCCAGCTGCCACTGTCGTATTATTAGCATCGGTTGGTTTACCATCATTTGTCAGGACCGTTAAATTGTCAGCCGTTTTTAAGTAAGAAAGATTGGGAGTTAAAACTGGCGTCACTTTAATCGGTTGCTGACAGGCTGGTTTAGCTGCCGATACGCCCAATGATGTCTTGACTTTCAGACTGGCCACATAGTCTCCTGCCTTGGCATAGCTATGGCTGACTTTGTTACTGGCCTGCTCGACTTTATTGCCATCGCCAAAGTCAAATTGATAGCTAGTGATGGTCGTGCCTGTTGCACTGCCAGTGCCAACAAAATTAACATTGAGTGGGGCAGTGCCATTATTCGGTGTGGCGGTCAAACTCAAGCAATCAAATTTTGGCTGTGGAGTTGGTACTGGGGTTGGAGTCGGAGTCGGGAGTGGCTTAGGATACCCCCGGATAGCAATATTACCGCAGTCAAACATGATGAAAAATTCCTGACCCCACTGATTACCACCATGTAGAACTGTATAACGCGCGCTTGTACCCCATGAAGCAAGTGGCCGAAGATAGATGTTTGTGGTGGCGCCAGGTATTTGTAATAATTGGTCCTGACTGGAATGCGGATTGCGTCCAATCGAATTTATTCCTGGCTCACCGCCCCAAAGACCCTTGACCTCATACTGAGCATCCTGGATATTCTGTAAGGTTATACCAAAATAATCATAAAGCGCGCGGATATCAGCATGTGCCAAATAGACATCAATTATCTGTTGCTTGCTACTGTAGCCACCATAAACAATATCATTTGAGCTAGCAGCATTTGATGGCTTAGGTGGAACAATGAAGGTAAAAGCCTGAAATACTGTCACCACTACTACCAAAATGGCCGCCAGTTTGCGCGTAGCAGCTTCGCGACCTAAACGCTTGATATAATAACTAAGTCTGTTTTTTGCTCCTGGCCGACCAGTAACTAGATTAGTAACAAAATTTCGAAAAAGCATATCTGAAGTATATTCCTAATAGTCCTATTCTAAATGCTTATGGTTAGGATAGCAAGCGAAAAATATCATTTGACAGATGGACTTGATGTTGTGGTGGCTGGAATGGGAGTAGTCTGGGCAGACGCTGTGGTGGCAGGTGCTGGTGCTGGAGCTTGAGTGGCAACGGCTGGAGGTCGTACTTTGTTTGCTACATTTGCAGGTGTAGTCTTTGTCTGGGTTGGGGATGCACTCTGAGTATTTGCTTGGCCGGTGGCAGTATTATCTGCAACGGGCAAGGTAGGCTTGGTGTCAATCGCTAGACTAGCAAAAATCTCACTCTCCACTTGAGCTTTTGGTCGTCCGTATTTTGTACGAGACAATTCCTTAACAGCCGCCTGGAGCTTTGGATCGGCCTGGCCTATTTTTGGTAGCATCTTAATGGAGAATGGCGTTAAAACAGAGCCTTTTGAGATAATTCGAAGTGCAGCCCGATGATTGGGTATATTGATAATATCGGCCGCATCAAAAGTGGGAGTCAACTGCTTGGCTAAAAACTCGGCATCTTCTGGCCCTACACGATAACTCAAGATCGAACCAACATTACCAAAAACTGCATCTCTAATTTGTTCGTTCAGCTGTCCGATAAACTGATTGGCGACAATCAAACTCAAATGATATTTACGAGCTTCAGATAAAATCGTGGCAAAGCTATCGGTTGAAAAATTTTGAAACTCATCAACATATAGAGTAAAATCACGTCTATCATCCTCTGGCGTATCCGAGCGGCTCATCGCAGCAGCCTGGGTCTTAATGACAAAAATCATACCCAGAAGCTTGGAATTGAGCTCACCCACCATACCTTTTGAAAGATTAACTATCAGAATCTTACCTTCGTCCATAATCTTTCGTAAATCCAATGAACTTTTTGGCTGACCGATGATATTACGCAAAATCTCATTCTGCGCGAAAGCACCGAATTTAGAATTAAACCAACCAAGCATCTCGCTCTTGTGATAATCACTAGTCTGGCCCATTTCCTTAATCCAAAAGTCCTGAACTATCGGATCAGTTACGTATTTGAACTTTTGTTTAAGATAATCATTGTCGGTAAAAATCTTTGGAATCTCGATAAATGTTGCCCCAGCTGGATCAGACATTAAAGTCAATGCTGCATTGCGATACCATTGCTCAAAACGAGGACCAATAATACCTTGTTGCTGAGGGTCGTAGAGCTTATAGAGCATACTAATTGTCTCCTGGATAATAAAATCCTTTTGCTCCGGCCGGCTAAACTCTAAGATATTCATCCCTAGAGGCATCTCCGTATCAGCCGGATTGAAGTAGATTACATCCTCAGCTCGATTGGCTGGTACTTTGGCAAGGATTTCCTCGGCTGTGTCACCGTGCGGGTCGATGAAGCAAAAACCTTTACCCATAGCCATATCTTGGACAATGAGATTATGTAAAATGGTTGATTTACCAGTACCAGTCTGACCAATGATATAGACGTGGCGACGGCGATCATCATCACCCAGCTTGACCACTCGCTCTTGGCCATGAAACATATTGCTTCCCAGAATCAAACCTTGATCAGCCAAGCCCTGTGGCGCTGCCACCTCACGTACACCAGATCTCTCCACAGGAGTAGCTGTTTCTGTGGTCTTACTCGGCAAATGAAATATAGTAGCTAGCTCTGAAGAGCCTAGCACCACCTTATTCCACCAAGCAGGGAAGATGCGGAAGATAAAATTAGTGGCCAGATTCTGTGGATATTGTGACATCATTAGCTTAAATCCATTAGACCCGGGCAGATTTAACTGAGTAAATCCAGCTATCATATCCTGAATTAGAACTTTCGAGCGTGTCTGGTCAGAGGAGCTAGCAATCAAACGAATCATCACCTCGTACGTTGGTGAAGAAACTTTTTCTTCAATTAGTTGGCTTTTCTTCTGGTCAATCGCATCAGGTGGATTATAGCCGGCCGCCTGACCATCCTTGCCCTTATCGGCACTCGGTGCCTGATAAGTCATTTTTGCCATATCGAGCGGGGTGAAACCCTTGCCAGAATGTTTTTTGTCGCCAGGGTGTAAAAGTCTTTTTGCAGCTTTGCGAGCCTTTTTATTCCAGCGCTTGGAGCTTGACCGCACTAATATCTGCATTGCCGCCCCTTCTCCTTCTTGCAATTGGGAAACGCTGGTGACAATCGCCGAGATAGCATCAAATTCACTCTGTTTGTATGTCTGAATCGGATACCAACTATCATTTGTCATGACCATTTCACCACCAGCCACCACACCAATCTTGCCTGTTTTTGAAAAGATATTATGATCCTCACGTGGCTCTACTTGAACATCGGGATAAGATGCCACCAGGGCTTTCTCAATAGTTGAGACTAAACTAACCGGTACTACAACGTAGAAAAATATTTGCCCTTCACTAGCAACCAATTCGAAAGAGAGATGTTTGCGACCAAAAAACCAGCGCTTAAAGGCCGATAGACCGATCATATAATCAAGGAAGCTCTTAGTTTTAGTTGAGCCTATCGTAGCTGCAATATTAAATAGCCCCTCCGCTCGCGATATATTTTCCTTGATCAACTCACGACTATCTCGCATAGTTGCCTCATTGGCCTCAGCTGGTGGTAACTTAACCAGCAATGGAACCATTTTGAGGCTACGCTCAATTTCTTTGGCGCGCCGAAAAATCCGGCGAGCAATAAAGAATCCTGCGACCAACAAACCAATTACGATCACAGCCAGGATCGTCATCATAAACATTGTATAAGATAGATTTTGTTCGCTCATCAGATAGATTATTTTTTTTAATTTTGCTTACATTTTAAGAATCTTCAACATCGAAATTAAAGCGCTTTTTCAAATATTCCTTACTCAAGGCCTCTTCTTCAGCTTCCTCCCGCTCTGGATCGTTGGCATTTGTCTTAATAATATTCTCAGCCCGCTCAACCCATTCCTTTTCGATTACATCAACATCTTCAGCTGGTATCTCTGTTGTCTCAATAGAGGCTTGACTAACTGCAGTTGGCTTACCAGGATTTGCATCAGAACTAGTCGTTGGAGAGGGAGTAGCTACTGGAGCTGTCTGGGCAGG
>CAZCIH010000003.1:5358-8836 GCA_964498855.1 uncultured Candidatus Saccharibacteria bacterium
GCTGCGGCATTGGATTTGTTTCTAGCTTATTGCCACTAGAACCTTGCTCAACTGAAGACGACTGAGGTGGGCGCGATTCTGGTGATTTTTGTGATGGTTGAGGTGAAGTTGAGGCAGGTTGCATATCATTGTTGATTATAACGCTTTTGCTTCCTGATTGCCACCAGTCCACAAAAAGCTAGCTGTGCACCCACACCGGTGTGCCAACATCTGCCCAAGAATAAATGAAAGCCGCCGAAGACTCAGGCATATTTACACAGCCATGACTACCGCCAAAATAATAATCCGAACCACCAAAGCTACTTCTCCAGCTAGCATCATGCAAACCATAGCCATCATAAAATGGCATCCAATATTTCACAAAGACGTTATAGTTGTAGCCATACTGTCGGCCATTTAAATATGTATTGGTATTTTTGTAATAAATATGAAATAAGCCGGTGACAGTGGGAAACCCAGCTCCGGTTGCCCCACTAGTAATAGGTGAGCTTAATACAATCTGATTTTTATCGTAAACCCACATCCGCTGACGAGATAGATTGACCTCGATATAACGATCAAGATCAAGACCCTGGGTGCGATTGGTCTCAGTTTTGTAAGCAACTTTATTGGTCGGCAAATTATAGCTAGCTTGAGCTTGATCTTGCATGCTATCAACAATAAATTTTGTTGTCGCTTCCTGATCCAAGGCTAGGCCATCTTGCCCTTCTTGCTCCACCGAGGAAGTACCATCTCGCACCATCACTTTTTTATTTTTTGGAGCAATATTGATCTGATTAGCAAGCGACTGAACATAACCTTTGACCTGATTACTATCAATCTGAGCGCTTAGAGTAGCGACAACTGTGGGAGAAGGCTTATTTTCCTTAAAGACTATCCAGTGACCAATGGTAGCCTCATCCGGTGAAAAATTCCGACCAGCATAGTTCAGAGTGATTTTTTTTGACATCAATGATCTCGCCTGTGCTTGTGCTGGCTTAGTTGAATCTACCTGGATATCAGCTGCTGTTACCACTGGGTTAACTGTAGCTACCTGATCCCTTCCGGTCAGTAAGGCTTGATTAAGCAAACGGCTCAGATATAGAGCATTAATTTTAATGCCAGTCTGTGGTGGTGCTATTTCAATCTGACCCTCTTTGATTGTCAGCTTAGTATTAACCGGATCTTTACCAACTGAGCTAGTAATTTTTGTTAGCTGAGAATTAAATTGGTCATTATCGAGTTTGTAGGCAAAGCCCAGCTGACCGCTACCATTGGCCGTTAAGATCGCCAACAAAGGCCAGCTTTGCTGACGGCCAGATTGATAGGCCAGCTCAACTGTCGCCGGTATATCATAGGTCGCTCCTAGCTCTGAGCTACGAATTACGAAGACCTTACCGTCAGATTTAACAGTCAATGTACTATCAGGTGAGCTATTCTTTAATATCTGAATGGCCTGATTACGAGTTCGCCAGCTCAAGTCATGACCAGCGACCGACACCCCAGGGTAAATTTGACCCTCGACTAGGCTGGCCACAATCGCATTAGCCAAAACAAGACATAAAATGCCTCCTAATACAATAAAAGCCAGCCGTGACACCGGGGCTGGTTTTTGACCAGTTCGAGATAACCACCTTGGCAAACTAAAACGATGAGAATGAGGATCTTGCATAAATACTAGCGAAATGACTCTTAATATTAATTATAGTACTTATGTTAGAGTGACGCCACAACTATCTTTGATTACTTTTCTTACCTCAGTTTCAGATTGGCTAGGTTTTTATTCTGCTTCAGCTTCTTCACCAGACTATCTACTCTTTGGGAAATCTTTTCTAGTTTAGGCTGTGCACCCAAATCTAGACTCACCCGAAAAGCCAAACTTTTGCGTTTCCTAGCAACTAGCTCTTTATCCTGAAAATCACTCAGAAAGCTGGTCTTCAAGACATCATTTTGCTTCAAGACGAGGTCTTTTACTTCTTGCCATTCAACTGTATCATCAATTTCGATGGAAATGTCACGATAAATAGGGGAGTAGGGTAATAAATCAGCCACTTCAATATCTCCTTTTTCTTCTAGAAATGGTGCAATCACCAGCTCTCCATAGCTCATTTCTGAATCAATTTTTTGTTCATTTAAGATTTGTGGGCGAATTTGCCCATAATGCCCTACCATCTGGCCATTTAATACAGCCTGGCCTGCTCGACCACCAATAAATATCTCAGCTTGATAGGTTGAAAATGATAGCTTTCGCTGACAAAGATTCGCCGCTGCATCCAGCTCTCCTTTTAGTCGCAATAAACTGTCCTTACCCAAGACACTAATGCCAAGCACCCAATACTCAAGCGGTACTATAGTTCCAGCTTTTTTCTGGTAAACCCGTGAGATTTCAAAAAACTCAAATGCAGACCGATAATTTTGATTATCATGAGCTACCTTGAGATGACTTGGTAATAAGCTAGAACGTAAGTATTGTTGCTCACGAGAGAGTGGGTTAAGGATTTCCAAATGTCGATCAGTACTGTTTTTTGTGCTAGAAATTAAATCAGAACTGATAAAAGAATAAGTCATGACTTCAAACAGTCCACGAGCCACCAGAGATTTTTTTAGATCTAAAATTCTTGGCAATATTTGATGAGCCCTGGTTGCAGTGGACGGCAAGACTGGGGTAGTGGCCGGTAACTTATCATGGCCAATAATCTTAATCACTTCTTCAATCATATCTTCTTCTAGTCTAATATCGGATCTCCACCAAGGTGCGGTCACAGCCAGAATGTGATTAAAGCTATCAATATATCGACGTGCACCTAAGAAGCCTTTGTCATTAACAAATTTACTCAGTGGTACCTCAATCACACCAGGGTCAGATCGGTCAGCCGAACCAGAGGCAGAGATTACTTTATTTTGACCAATATATATACCATTATGTCCAACACGCATTGGTTTTTTTAGGGTAATTTTCTGCTCATTACCATCATCATCCTTGGCGTAATAATGATCAGTGGCTGATTTATCAATTATTCCCTCAATAAAAACGACATCACCAGCCTTGAGCTCATCAATGCCAACTGGTTTGCCATGATGATATTGACCTAGTGCACTGTGGCCGACATCAACACCAATCAGTGAGTATAAATAGTCCACCAGATAAGAGCAATCAAAGCCACTGGTACCATGTTGCTTGAAATTAGCACCCCAGATATAGGGCTTGCCCAGATGCTTGGCTAACTCCTTAGTGAGGCTAAAATGCTCCACCTCAAAGCCAAGCCTTCTCAAGCCACTAATTATCTCGCGCTCATCGATTTTCATACCTAATACCCGCTCAGCCCGTCGCAACCTCAAACCAACATGCTGAACCCAGGGCCAACCGTATAGTTGATCAAATGGACCTTCAATCACCTTGGCGTCACAATGTTCTTTTAACAATTCAAGCAAGCGGGGCAGAACCTCTTCAGGAAGATGCAAGGGGAGTGCTCGCTCAAAACGGGCCGAAGCATCACTT
>CAZCIH010000003.1:8846-15987 GCA_964498855.1 uncultured Candidatus Saccharibacteria bacterium
CCATGCCGAAGTGCTGCCTTACGTACCAGCTGGCGATCAAAATTTGCCACCTCCAGAATGATCTCCGTTGTATCAACATCAGTTTGGGTTCGAGATCCACCCATCACACCGGCCAGCCCGATTACACCAGCTTCATCGGCTATCACCAAATCATCTTCAACTAAGGCCCGTTCGACACCGTCTAACGTTGTAAATTTCTCGGCAGGGGAGGCACGGCGGACAGAGATTTTTCCATTAACTTTTTTTGCATCATAGGCATGAGATGGTTGGCCAGTCTCGAGCATTACATAGTTTGTAATATCAACAACGGCACTAATACTACGTAGCCCATTACGCTCTAAGTTATCCACAATAACTTTTGGCGAAGGACGATGGTTATTCACGGACAATTTCACGGACATAAACCGCTGGCACTCACCTTTTTTCTTGACATTTACATTTTCTATTGTTTGGCATGGAATTTTCTTAGATTCAGGAATTATGAGTCTTTGCTTCGAATCTACCACATACCCACTCGCCTCCCTTGCCAAACCAATCAAACTTAGCTGGTCCCACCTGTTCGGCTGCGTCTTTATATCCAACTGGTCCCCTTTAGGCCATATGTCGCACAATATTGTACCAGGCACGACTGAGCTTTGGAGTAGTAATAAGCCACTATAATCATCCGATAGCCCTAACTCGGCTGGTGAACACAGCATACCAGCTGACTCAACGCCCCGAATCGTAGCTTTTTTAATTGTTAGTCCATCCGGTAAGTTTGTGCCGACAGGCGCCAAAACCACAATTTGCCCAATAGCTAAATTGGGTGCACCGCAAACAATATTATGATGATTTTTTCCGTCGTCAACTTCGACTAAAGTTAAGCGATCAGCCTGGGGGTGTTTTGCAAGCTTCACAATCTTTACTGCCACTAATTTTTTATCAAAACTTGGACTTTTGATAATCTCTTCAACTTCAACTTCAGTCCGATCAAAGCCAGCCACCATTTGCTCAGTTGAAAGCTTCTTGGCCAAATATTGATTTATTGAATCAACCGCTACCTTCATCTAAAACTGCTCCATATAGTTAAAATTTGGCCGCCACAGTTGACGCAAATCTGTCAGGTTATATTTTACTGTCGCAATTCGCTCCGCTCCGAAGCCAAATGCAAACGCGGTGTATTTTTCTGGGTCGATACCACCATTTTTTAAGACCCGTGGATGTACCATCCCGGCCCCCAATAGCTCAAGCCATTGACCTCGATAACGAGCGTCTATCTCAACCGATGGCTCGGTATAAGGAAAATAATTAGGCCGAAGTCTAATCTCAGTTTCTTCCCCCAATAATCCCTGTACCACTCGCAACAGTGTCCCCTTCAGATCTGCCATCGTCACACCCTCACCAACGACCAAACCTTCAACCTGAGTAAAGCTCCATGAGTGGGTCGAATCCTCATCTTCATTCCGAAATGCCTTACCAGGAGCAATAATCTTAAATGGGGGCTGATTCTCTTCCATAAAACGAACCTGCATCGAGGAAGTATGGGTTCTAGGTAAAAGCGTTGTCTGAGCTGATTCAGTCTTAATATAGAAAGTGTCCTGCATATCGCGTGCTGGATGATGCTCAGGCAAATTAAGTGCTCCGAAATTGTACCAATCCGTCACCACTTCTGGCCCGTCAACGATGGCAAAACCAAGCTCACTAAAAATAGCATAGACTTCCTCTAAGACATGGCTAATTGGGTGTAGATGCCCAACTGGAGTCGCCTGACCAGGTCTGGTGACATCGATTGGTGGATACTGTTGGCTAGACAATATAGCCTGATGCCTTTCTCGAATCAACTGCTCCAGAGTATTTTTATACCTATTTATCGCCTGCCCTGCTACCGGCCGACTAGCGTTGTCCAAATTTTTTAATTCTACCGCCAAGTTAGCCACTGCACTTTTGCGACCTAAATAAGTCACTCTCAACTGCTCCAGCTCAGAGATTGTCTCTGCTTGCTCTATCTTATGACCAGCTGTTCGAGCTAAACTAGTCAAGTCTTCATAATTCTTCTTCACGCTCGTCTAGTCCTGAAATAAAACTCAATTATCAACACAGTTAATGCGAACAAGATTATGTCGCGGATATTCAAACTTCTTAAACTCTGCAAGGCCAATAGCACCACTCCAGTAAAAGAAAGCAAAAATGCTGTTCGAAAACTCTCAATTAATGCAGAACGAGAATTTTCACGGTATTTAGTTTTTCGTATTTTCCAGAAGTAGCCAGCAATAGTTAATAATCCAGTTAGAAAAATTAAAAGTCCAACGAACCAAAAAGTAACCCCACCTGGTCCAATGTCCTTTGGGGTCGAGAATATAACAGTCGAAATAGTCCCGGCACCAGCCAGTAAGGTGGCCAGAATAATAACCGACAGCATAACTGTAGTACGATGTTGCATTTTTTAAATTATCTAACCTGTAAATTACCCTAATTATCGCAAAAAATGACAAAAATAACAATATCTCGATGAGTTTTCCACAAAAGAACACATTTATTATTCTATTTTGAATAATAAATATAATTACTGCCATATTAAATATATATAGAGCACAATAATTGTTCTATTTATTTTCCTCATACAATTAAGTCCGCAAGCTCAGTTTTTTTAGTAAATAAAAAAGTCTGGCCTATTGAATTGGTCAGACAAAAAAGAAATGGGCCGAATCCATCCGGCCTGTCAAAAGTTAAGCAACTTAAATGCCGCGGAAACGGCCCGTCTATCGTGTCGCAGACTCCCTAGAGAATCCCCTAAGGCCATATTCGGCACGAAATTGGGTTATCGAACGCGAAAGCCAGGCTACTCCCATGATGGAGCTGCTATAGCTAGCTTGTCCGATAGCTTCCCTACCAGTCGTACGGAGGTAAACGGATCAGTAGGCTACACCCCAAGCTTTTATAGAACTTAAGGTGCAATAAAACTGATCCGCCTACTCCAGCGGATGGTTAGTTGATGCTATTGGTTTGATGCCTACCTGATAAACAACACCAGGTAAGGTCGTTCTTCCTAGAACAGTAGGGAAAATCCAGACTAGAAACAAGGGGGGACGTTTCGATAGTCCGGGTTTTCCCTGCCGTTTGACGCCTTTAATGAGTTCAGGCAAAGCCAAAGACGACCTTTTGTTTTCGCGTTTTTGTTTTTTATTTTTTGGTTTTAAAGTGCTGTTATATTTAACTTACAAGGTATTATAGCATAAGCTTTTAGCAAATGTCAATAACAATTTGTGCCTGCCAGCCTCAATAGCATGTTTTCTTACTTATTATCAGGTTGTAAGATATTTTTCTATAGTAAACCGATTTTTTGTTTGACAAGTGTTAGTTTCTTACTAGCAATAGCACTAGCCTTAGTATTACCAGCCTCGATAATAGAACTTAATTTATTATCATCAGCCCGGATTAGAGCAAATTTCTCCTGGAGAAGCTTGAGCTTATCTGCCACCAGCTCCCCTAAATCCTGCTTAAATTGTCCATAGCCTACGCCAACATAATCATTTTCTACCTGGGCAATGGTCTTACCACTAAAGCTTGAATATATTTCGAGTAGATTAGTAATAGCTGGCTTATCATCCGTAGCTTCGATAGCACTTCCTGAGTCAGTCACGGCTCGTCTGAATTTTTTGATTATCTCATCTCGCCCTTCATCTAGAGCGACATAACTAGCAGTCTGACCACTCTTACTCATTTTCACACTCGGGTTATCCAAGCTCATAATACGCCTTGAATATTCTCCTAAAATAGCTTTGGGAAGCTTGAAGGTCTCACCATAAAGATTATTAAATCGACTAGCAATATCACGAGTCAGCTCAACGTGCTGGACCTGATCATCACCAACCGGCACCTCATCTGCATCATAGAGCAAGATATCAGCTGCCATTAGCACCGGATAATCATAGAGGCCAACCAGTTGGCCCTCGGAACCGGATTTACCCGCCTTGTCCTTAAATTGCGTCATGCGATTTAGCTCACCAATGGTAGTGTAATTATTTAAAATCCAAGCTAGCTCGGCATGAGCTGGTATTTGTGATTGGACACAGATTATCGTCTTCTCTGGATCTAGTCCGACGGTCAGAAACCAAGCCACTAGATCGTATGTACGTCGCTTCAGCTCAGTTGGATCCTGGCGAGCCGTTATGGCATGTAAATTTGCTACAAAGAATACACTCTCCTGCTTGTCTTGATCCTTCGGCCAACGCATCATAGCACCCAAATAATTACCGATTGTCATATCGCCAGATGGCTTAATGCCAGATAAAACTCTTTTCATAAATTACCTCAGATATATCTTTAGTTTACTGCAGTAGCCTACTTATAAGCAAATATAGGCTTAGCTAGTCATCGCTTTTGGGCTTTTCAAGAATAAGCGGTTCGACTGCACTATCAGCTGAGGCAATTTTAACGACGTCCTTATCTACTTTCTTGAGCTCTTTGTGGGCAGAATTGAAATGATTAACAGTAGTACCAAGTGAATTGCCTAATTTATGCATGTATTCTTCGAAACCTACCAAATGCTTACCGAGCTGACCAACTCTGGTCTGAATATCCTTGGCTTGTTCTTCGATTTTTAGTGAACGCAAACCTTGCATGATGGTTTGCAAGTAGGCCAAAAATGTTGTTGGCGAGACTATTATTACCCTTTTTTGGCGAAAAGCATATTCAATTAGATCTTGTGATGATGTTTTTACAACACCTATTTTATTCGAGAGCAAGTCATGATAAATGGCTTCTGATGGAATAAACATCAGAGCAAAATCCATCGTCCGCTCAGCTGGACGAATATATTTGGAAGTCTCATCAATTCGACCTTTTAGGTTTTGTTTAAACGCCTTGGCTAGAGCCTCACGCCGATCCTTGTCCTTTTCCTCAACTAAGCGATTGTAATTTTCGAGGCTAAACTTCGAATCGATTGGCAGGATCTTATCGTCATCGAGAAAAATCACTGCATCTACCTTCTCACCATTTTTAAACTCATATTGCATCTGGTATTGACCGGTCGGAAGGACATTGCCGATCACAGTCTCGAGGTAAAACTCTCCCAGTCCGCCACGCTGTTTGGGGTTTTGTAAGATATTTTGCAAAGTCTTAAGCTCAGCTGTGACATCAACCACCTGACGATTTGTCTCATCGAGCTTGGTTAGTCGCTGGGTTACTTCAGTGATTAGCTGGGCTGATTGACTCATTTGCTTGTGCAGTGAGCCAAACATTTGAGCTTGCCCCTTATCGAGTCGGTCAGTCAAAGCAGATTGACTCTGATTGATGGTCTGGTTGAGATTTTGCAGATCTTGCTTGAGCAGACCGACACCGCTATCGTTTTTGAGCTCATTAATGCGAGCATTAAACATATAGATGACAAAGCCAAAGCCAGCCAGTAGAATAATGATTAGAAACAACAACAAAACAACTATCATACTTTTAAGTATACCATCAATATATATTAACGAACAAGAACCGAATTTATGAATAATCCTGAATCAGCCATAAATCAACAAGAATCTGAAGCTCGAATCAACACCGAGCCAACAAAATCCGACCAACTCGCTCAGAAGCTAACTGAAATACCACCAAACTATTTAATCGAACAATAACTAAAAATGGAAAACCTCGACTCATCCTCTACCAAGCCCGAAGCTTCGACTCTCCAGTCCGGCGAGACTGTTAACGAGCGACAAAAACTAATCAAGGATTTATCCGAAATGGTAGAAGCCAACAATCACGAGCTCGAGCGACAACGTCGTTTGGAACAGGCTTTTGATGATCATTACGCCGCTATGGATAGTGATTACTACCAGCGCGAAAACAGCCGGCGAGCAGCCGAAGGAAAAGTACAAAAAAGTAAGTACGAAAACGAAGGCCATCAGATCGTTACTCTAGCTGCAATCAAGGTTGATGCTGCCGGTAAAACAGTCGACGGCCATGATTACGACCCCGCTTCACAAAATTCTCACGATATCGAAGCCGCTTTTAGGCAGTTTAGAGCCGAAGCCAAGCGTCCAATCGTAGTTTATGAAGGCAACGCCCGTGGACCATATCAATCCCGCAACCAGGCTGTCATCGATGCTACCGAATCAGGTCTAATCCAGCACTTAGCGAGGGAAAGCGGCATTGAAGCCGTTAGCGGCGAGCCAAGCGAACAAGAATTAATGCAAGGGCTGATTAATATGGGCTATGATCCCAAACTGGCCCAAGCCTACTTGCTGGGCCGCGGCTTACCATCTTTACTCGAAAAGAATCCCGCAGCGGCCGATGATCTTGGTATCCATCTCTATCCCAAAGCAGCCGAGCTAGGCCTGCCAGGTTATCATACTTACAGCGAGCAGGAAAGGGCCGACATTCTCGGTATCGATATTGATGAATTTCGGGAGCGAGCGAAGGCTGGCACTCTTGAAGAATTGGACACGACTAAGCAACTCTTTCGAGAAATGAACCTGCAGGTCACCGAATACGTCCAAGACATCAATCAGCTCTATAGCGAAGATATCTTAGTGATTAACCCAGATGGTACTGTTTGTCTACGTAAAGATTTACGAGACGAGCTACAGCAAGATAAAAACATGGAAGATTTCTGGAAAAGTCTTGCCCGAGGAAGGGGTCGCGGCAGTAATCTGCTGCGTGATTCAATGCAGTTACGTGATGCTCACATCGTTGACACTATCGACAAGCTCCACAGTCAAGGTTATGACATCATCAGTCCATACGGCGGCTCGCACGTCGTCACCCAGCGCCCAGTTATAGAATCCCTCTACGGCCCGCCCGTCGATAAAAATTATTAGCCCGCAATACCTCTCTTATAGCTACCGAGTATGGCTAGCTCGTGACCCTGCTCACTTAAAGCGCTTAGTGCACGTTTTGTCCGTTGTTCTTTGATGCCAGCTTCAAAATCGATGTAAAAATAATAACGCCAGCCATGTCCTAATATTGGTCGTGACTCTAGTTTACTCAAATTTATATTTTCAGATTCAAAACATCCTAAAGCGTGATACAAACTGCCTGGCTTGTCAGCTAACTCAATCATTATTGATGTTTTATTTACATCATTTTTTCCTAGGTTGCCATTACGCTTTTGAAGGATTAAAAAGCGGGTGTAATTATGCCTATCGGTTTCAATATCAGAGTCAATTATGGTCAT
>CAZCIH010000004.1:0-15807 GCA_964498855.1 uncultured Candidatus Saccharibacteria bacterium
ATCGGTATAGGTGGTTGTTATGGCAGCACCGTTGTAGAAGAGCTCAGCATCGGCGTTTGTCACCGCCGCACCAGTGGTGTAGGCATAAGCCTCAATGGCATAGGTGTTGGTGTCACCAACGTTTTTGTATTGCGTGAGGGTACTGCCGCCATATCCGTTGATAAACTCAGTAAATGTTCCATAAGATACACTACCAATAGCAATATCTGTCTTGGTATCTTTATTGAAATCAGCTTTTGCAATCGAATAGGGAGAAGGGGAACTGACCGCAACTACTGATTGAAATGAACCAGCCCCATCACTCAAAGTATAACTAAATCCACTTGATGTACGGACAATAATATCCTGCCAGCCATCATTGTTCATATCGGATACCACTCCTAGTGTAGCGTTAATGCCAGCTAGACTCGATACTGCTGTTGCACTACCGAAAGTTCCATTGCCATTATTCGTTAATGTTTGAGTAGCCGATGAACCAGTGATAACAATATCGATATTTCCATCATGGCTGGTATCACCCAGAGCCATACCCTGTGCCGTCTGAGCCGTGTAATTAACAATGGAGTTAAACGAAGATCCATTACTCAACATCACACCAACCGTAGTACCACTTGATAAGACTAGATCATCACGACCGTCATTATTTAAGTCGGCTGTCTGGATATAGCCATAACCTGCTACTGCCCCAACTACATACTGAGAATAACTAGTGTAATTTCCGGTATTGTTACCATAATGAACTTCCACAACACCACCACTATAGCTTGTGGCAACAGCAATATCAGCATTGCCGTCGTTATTATAATCACCCCCTGTCAAGCTCTCTGGATACAACGTCCCGTAGCTAGCATAAGTACCAAAAGTACCATCACCATTATTGAGTAATACATATATGCCAGCTCCTCTGCTGCCAGCAGTAGCAATATCTATCTTGCCATCACCATTAAAGTCCTCGGTGAAAATACCAACGGGACTCCAATCAAGATAGCTACCAATATTGTAATTAGCTGGAGACCCAAATCCACCATTTCCATTATTTAGCACAATTGACACCTGATGAGTGTCCCTACCGGTAACAGATACAATGTCAGAGTCTCCATCATTGTTAAAATCGGCAGTAGCCAGAAGAGCTGGCTGTGTTATTGAGTAGCCACTTGAGCTAGGAAAGATACTGCTTCCAGCACCTGGTGCCACCACCTTAGCCGAGCCGGCACTGGTGCGATATGTCGAGCTGTTATAAGTTTTGTCAGCTCCATACCAATTGTTTAGATTGCCATTAAAATCCCCATTTGCAAGTTGCTGAATCTTAGTCAAAGACACCTGCCCGGCTACGCTGGTGTCGACATTTGAGGCAGCACTATATTGATTGGTCGTGCTACTTCCCAGCCCACCACTCCAATCGGTCTGATTCCAGGTGCTAAAAGCGCGTACAGGTCTAGATAGTGAATTAAAAATCATCACAATCACCACCAGATAAGTTAGCAATACACCCAGATGAACCTTTTTGTGATAAGTGGTGCTGTGCCAACGATCATACCAGCCCACTCGGTGCCTAATATTATTATGAGCTCGCAACGTTGTCCGCGTCCGAACGTGCTTGGCTCCATCCTTTGTCCGTTGAGTAACTGAACTAACTTTCTTAACCACCGGATGGACTACCTTGATGGCTTTAGTTGCAACCTTACGGTTGGCTTTGGTGGGTCGCATTTTTTTATTACCGCGAATACCCAACTCCCTCTCATAGCTTAAGTAGTTTGGATAGAAACTATTATAACAAACCCAATCCTATAGCATAAGAGTTGTAGGAATATATATGGGATTATGTGTCTACTAAATACTGATGCGAACGATCATTTTTGTAATATTCCAATAATTTTATCCATCATTTGCTGGCGAGCTTTACCGGTAAAATCATGATCCGAATCTACATCAATTATCTCTGCGATATCCGTTAGACTATCGAAATTAGTCTGCCCTAGTACCTCATCATTTGTAGCTCTGATGATATACAATTGAGTTTTTCTTGCTAGCTCGGAATAAATATTTATGGGTTTTATGCCAGCTAGGCTCTGCCAATATTCTTTTGGTACCAGAGTCGTGGTGCCGTCACGTCTAAGAAATGACGAGGTACCTTCGAGGTCGATTTTAGCTCCATCTCGAGCACCCCATTTTCTAATCATTTCCTCAGGATCTTGATTATCTGGCGGGGCAAGAAAAATTGTACTTTTTACTCTATCGATTTTTGCCAGCGCAGCCACTACACAACCCTGGGAGTGACAAATGAGATCTATCTGAGCTGTCGGGTATTTTTCATTTGTTTGCTTGACTTTATTGGTCAATAAATCGGCTTTTTGGTCGAGTGAGCGAGCTGTTAGTACATTGTCTGAAATAATATCATAATCAAACAGAATCGACTGAAAATCAGGTAGAGCCGAAGCGATGTTGGTGAATAAACCTCGATCGTCTTTGCTCACACCAAATCCGTGCGAGTATATTATTATCCTATTCATCTTTTTTTATATCTCTCTTCGGAAATAAGATGCTGATATCATCATCTACCTTAGTGCCTGCGAAGGTACGTCTGATCTTCTCAGATGTATCAGGCAGAAATGGTGCGAGAGCCTCGGCGATTTGCACTAGCTCAGAAGCGACTTGGCTTAAAGTTTTGACCGCTGAGGCTTTATCTGTCTTAGCTTTTGTCCAAGGCTGTTGCTGTTCTAAGAAAATATTTTGAGCACGAATGCGATCAAATATTTGCACTAGTGCTTTATCGAAAGCCAGATTTTCTAGAGAATCTTGGTATGGAATCGGAGCTACCTTGACCTGGTCATACCGACCGTCATTGTAGCGAGCTAGCATGCTGGCAACTCGCGAGACGAGATTGCCCAGATCATTGGCCAAGTCCGAATTATAGACAGCTTCAAAGCGCATATGAGAAAAATCGCCATCAGCACCAAATGGTATTTCTCGCAAAAGATAGTAACGCAAAGCATCATTGCCATAATTATTCACTAGCTCAGCCGGATTAATCGAGTTACCAAGACTTTTGCTTATCTTCTCTCCGTCAATCGTGAAAAAACCGTGGGCAAAAACCTCTTTTGGAGGCTTCACTCCAGCACTCATCAGCATAGCCGGCCAAATGATACAGTGAAATTTGATAATATCCTTGCCTACAATATGGCAAACATTTTCCCACCAGGACTGCCAATCACCTTTTGGATAGCCGGCCACCGTCAGATAATTGACCAATGCCTCGACCCAGATATATATTTTATGCTCCTTATCAAAAGGCAGTGGCAAGCCGATATCTTGCTTGGTTCGACTCAAGCTAATCGGCTCCAAGCCTCGTTCGATAAAGGCGAGAACCTCATTGCGACGAGATTCTGGTCGGATCGGATTGCCTGGGCTCTTTATCCATTTGACTAGACTCTCGGAATATTTGGGCAGGTCAAAAAAATAATTCTCCTCACTCACCAGCTCGACTTCACGCTTATGGATGGGGCACTTGTCATCCACTAGCTCATCCGATTTGTAATAGGCTTCGCAACGATAGCAATAAAGACCTTCGTATTTTCCTTTGCTGACATCGTGGCGGATTTTTTCGATGAAAGCTTCTACCGCACGAGCATGATCTGGCTCACTAGTGCGGATAAAGCGATCGTATTTAATATCGAGTAAGTCCCAAGTCGTTCGCCATTTGTCGGCCATTGCATTAGTATATTCGACCAAGCTCTGGCCAGCTTTTTCGGCACCCTCGAGAGTTTTTTTCGAATTTTCATCTATCCCAGTCGAAAAAAGCACATTTTCTTTGCCCAATTTAGTCCGATAATAGCGCGCCAACACATCAGCTGCGATTGTCGAATAAGCGTGGCCGATATGAGGCAAATCATTTATATAATAAATTGGTGTAGTGATAAAAAACTTATCTGTCTTGTTCATTTTGATCTTCGGGGTAAACCGATTGCTTATGAAAATTTGGTGGTGAGGAAGTAGAACCATTGGATGAATCCACACTTCTCACGCGAACGGAACGAGGCTGGACTCCCTCAGCTGGTGGACGTGACAGCCGACGATTAGGTGAAGTCTGATTGGACCGATCTGCTGGAAGCGATTCCTCTACCCGTGGGCGTTTTTTCCTGAGATGTAATTTTACTCCAATCAGGATAATTATGCCAACCATAAGCACCAGTATAATTACCATTGGGACGACATTTGTATTAACTTTGGTAGTTGACAAAATTAGAGCATTATCACCACTTCGAACAAACTCGACACTGACTGGTGTCATAAAACTTGCTCCCAGGCTAGCTAACCAAGCCGATATTTTCTGACCCGGTGCCAGAGAGCCGAGCTCTAGTTCGCGCTTTTTGCCATTTTCTTCAACCCGTAGAAGATAATTATCGCCAGCCACATTGCTTGGTGAAGTAACTTGATAACTGACTACACTGACAAAAGGCAGGATAGCAAATTTCTTGGCTTGGACATGGCCATTTTGGTTTGCCTGTGGTGACTTTTTCAAATAACTAATCTCGGTCTTTTCGTACTGATAGTTTTGGTCTTCACCATCTTTAACTACAGCAGTCGGCATATCGTCAGACGCTCCCCAGACAGCAAAGGCAAAATGATCTAAATCGCTGACACCAAAGTTATTAAATTTCTCCCCCCAGGTGGGGTCAACATTAATCCAACCAACTCCCGGCACATATGCCTCTACCCAGGAATGCAATGAGTCGCTGACGGCATTGGAAGTCTTAAGATTGCCAGTGTAGCCATAGCCAATGGGCATCCTGGCTGGTATCCCTTGTGAACGCAAGACCGCGATCATCAGATCGGAATACTCCAAGCAAACAGCATTAGCAGGCTCTTTCAGGGCGGTAGCACTTCCCTGACGAATATTGTACTTAATCTTTTCATTGTTGTAGCTTAGTGTCTGTATCACAAAATCATTGGCCTCGCGGACAATATCAGCAACTTTTTGCTTATCATTAAAATCAGTCTTAGCCTTGAGTGCTAAAATCAAATTTGGATCCTGACTCTGCCAGTAGTGAGTCGGGCTGGTATATTTTTTAACCAAATCATCAGGAATATCTTTTTTGGTGCCACTAGCACTCAGGTCGTATTCCAAATATTTTACTACCGCTTCGATATCAGTCTTGACAGTTAGCTCCGTTTTGCCAGGCACATTGTAGTCAGCTAGCACATTGCCATCAACATCAAGACGTGTATTAGCCGGCTTGGGATCGAGCGAATTGACATAGATTTTTTGGCTCGAAGTATCAGGTGGTAGAGCAATAGTCATCGTCTTAGTCATAGAGCTGTCATTTTTCAGTGGAAAATTAAAATTTACCTTGTAAACCGTACTATCGCCAAAAACGAGCGCTAAGGCGTGGTCGGTTAAATCACTTTTGTCGAAACTATATGTGTTCTGCCCGTCGACAATACCACCCGAAGTCGGTTTGGCGCTAGTCGAATGTGGCTCACCAAAGCTTTGTGGGACGGCTAGGGTCACTTGATAATTATCATCACCCGTACCCTTAGCTACTGCCGGTATATAAACCGTATGGGCTGCACCCTTAGTTTCGACTAGCTTAGTCGTGTCATAGGTTATCTTAAAGCCCCAAGTCAGGTTTTTACCGACAGGATATTTGTTAAACTTCAAGCTAATCTCTTTATAATCATAGCTATAGCCCTGCTGAGTAGTGGACTTAGTACTCACCTCAGCATTGATGGTTGCCCCACTATTATCAACTACCTTGAGATTCTTCACCTCATCGGTCGGCGTTGATAGCTGTAGGCCTTCGAGAGTTTTATTGCTAGTATTATTCGTTATCTGGTAAATTTCTTCGACATGAGTGACGCCATCTTCACCAACTTGGTAAGTCACCTGGGTGTTATAGCTAAAATCAGTCGCCGAACGAACCTTGAATGGGATGATGACCAATAGCAATAGGACAGCAAAAAGATAGCTCCAGCGCCTAAAATGTTGCTTTTTAAACCCTCGCATATGTACTTTATTGTAGCATATTTAGTGTCTTACTAAGACGGAGCGGAAGGGGTGCTAGAGTAGCATTTTGCCTCTGGCTTGTTCGTAGAGTTTGTGCCATTGCTCTAACGATAGCTCTTGGGCACGAGCGGTTGGTGAAATATTAGCTGACTGGAGCAAGTCATTGACAGATGAAGTATTGAGATTAAGACCACCAGCCAGAGAATTTTTGAGTTGCTTGCGTTTCTCGCCAAAACCGGCCTTAACCAAGCGAAAAAGTGTTTTAGGATCAGCCTTGAAAAATGGCTGTCGGCGTACATCTATTTGCAACACGGCAGAGTCCACCTCAGGTGAAGGCCAGAAACTTGTCCGTGGCACTATTTGAATTAATTTTGGCTTTGCAAAATATTGTACACTAAAAGCTAAGACTGACATCTGGCCGGGCTGGGCTGTAATCCGCTCGGCGACTTCTTTTTGGATCAATATTGTTATCGAGCGTGGTGGGTTTGTCGAAGTTAGTAGAGCTTGAATAATGCTTGAGGTGATATAATACGGCAAATTTGCCGCTACCTTATATCCTACTGGTAATCTATCCAAATTAAAGCTACGAAAATCTTGTTGATGTATTTCAAGCTGGGGAAATTGACCTCGCAGTATGCTGACAAAACGATTGTCTTTTTCGACTGCGATTACCTTTTCAGCCCGTTTGAGTAATTCGACAGTCAGAGTGCCTACACCGGGCCCTATCTCGAGCACTGTATCTCGCTCACATAGTTTGGCTGTCTCAACCATGCCTTCCAAAGCATCGCTGTCGATCAAGAAATGCTGGCCTAGATCTTTATTTGGTTTGAGTCCGGCCAGCTTGAGTGCTATGGTGAGGTCTTGGAGGTTAGTTAAATCCACCTTACCACCCCAGACTATCTCTCTGAGTCAGTCATGCGACTGGCTAAATTTGGGTCATTGAGTAAATCATGCTGGGATTGCGCAATTTGACCAAGCTGATGATTCATCATTTTGATTTCATTATCATCTGGTAGTGCCTTGTCCTTAGGGTTATGATAATAGCTATCCCGATAAGTCTCCTCGATCAAGCGCCCCTTGCCATCAATACTTACGTGACGTCCATATCTGGTGTCACGATGACCGCCATCAGGCAAGTATCGAGAGGTTCTAAAGCCTCGCGGGTCATCGTCCATCTGCCAGCGACCCTCCCATTTGACGGGACGACGACTGTTATAATCTATTTCAAAGCTCCTTCGATCCGGATCTTTTCCCTTTGGAGAATAATATGGAGAACGCGCTATCGTCACAGCTTGATTGTATAAACTCTCAACATTTCTACCTCTACTATCTAATGGCGATTCGATATAAGTTGAGCTATGACTATCGCTCTTTTGTGCTAAGCACTGTTGATAATATTGTAAATAAAGCTGATATGACTCAGGGGTCATAAGTTTTTCAATCAGTTCATTTTCTTGTTTAGCTATCGTCTCAATCAATGACCTAGTAGTATCAACTAGCTCACGGTCTTGCTGAATCTTAGGCTCTGAAGGATGTTTTTGCTCCATCTTCCAAGCCTTAATATTCTCCTCCCAAGCCTTGCCATAAGATTGGTCATCTGGAAGGGGTAAGTTTTTTTCTGACATAATTAAATTATAGCTTAAAAGACAGTTGATTACCTCAAAAAGCGACCACACAGTGGCCAGGGCGAAGCACCTCGTCGAGCGAATGTTTCCTTAGCCTTAGCATCCTGGACGGCTGGAGGTGCGTCAGCAGGATCATGATAGCCACCGTAATTATTCCAGGTACTATAATCAAACTGATAAGCGCCGCGATAAGTTGGATTATTCTTATTGGCATAATTACCGCCCGACTCACAGAATCGTAATTTTGCCCAACCATCATCACCAGCAACGGTTACTACAGCTTTTTTACTCCCTCGAATTATAATTTGTTCAGTCGGCTGCTCTAAAACTTTTTCATCCATTACTTTACGGCCCTTTTCAACGCCATTTTCTAAATCAACCAAGTATGTAACTATCTTTTTGCCATCACGACCTGATTGTTTGGTAGCACTGTAGCCCACCGCTCGTGTATCATCGTATTCGACCTTTGTTCCAGCCTTGATCGATTCAGTAGCATTAACAATATTCTGACTCAATCGATTGATAATAATGCGCTGGCCTTTTTCAATTGACGCGTCAAGACTAACATTGGAAACATCTTTGGGTTGCACTTCAAGATTGTGCTCAGCCAATACTTCTCCCACTTTATCCTTCTGAGTACGGAAATTATATATCTGACCAGCTAATACCACTTGCACTGGTTTGGCCCGAACAATGCTCAATCGTGGACCGACCGACCCATCACTCAAGAAATCTGCCACACGCTCAGTCTCAACCTCGTCTTCGGGATATAGCTGAATACCAGCATCAGCTACTATCTGACGCGGGCTCCGATGGCCAGTCACAACAGTCACGACCTTACCGCCATCATCTACCACAGCCGGAAGACCACGATAGATGTTGATATTAAATGTCGGCTGATCGATTGGTGTATTTGGATTCGGCTCGACAACATCACCCTTTTGTAGTGGTAGACCAAGCTCATCAATCGCCCCACCCACCGTTGAGGCTGAGGTTGCTACCATTTTTTTCTTACCATCAGCATAAATGCTCAATAAATGCTTGCCATCGGCATAAGCTTTGTTTTGTAAATTTAGCTGATTGTTCGAGTAACCAATCGTCAGCAAGACAAAGCCAAAGGTAAGACTAACCACAGCCATATTGCGCCTACTCAGATAGCGCGGAAAAGTGGTAAAAAACTTACCGATAATTGTTCTGATGACACTCACAATGGAGTGATGATTGCTCTTAAAAATAATAAGCCTCTAAATGAATGAACTCTACATAGAAGCTTTTGTTTTTATTTTTTTAGCGTTTTGACTATCTTATAGGAGTAAGTCCGACTAGTCAATCTTGACAATAGATTAGTAAAGGTTATGCTTTAAAGCTTGGCTAGTGGTGCATACTGTAAGCTCAATGTTTTTACCCCAACACTGCTAAAATCTACCTTGACTTCCTGATCATCTAGAGCACAAATGATACCAGCGCCAAACTTTGGGTGCATTACTCGATCACCCAATTTGACGACAATAGCTTGGGTAGTGGTCGAGGTATTACTCGATGACGGGAGGTCCATACTAAGCGATGAGGAGGTGAGGTGAACTGGAATATCAGTCATAAAGCGAGATGGAGCATTGCGCTGAACCCCACCGTAGAGCAAGCGTGAGACTGCATTAATCATGAATAGCCTTGATCGAGCTCGGGTCATACCAACATAGCAAAGTCGCCTCTCTTCTTCCAACTCACTAGGTTCAAAAAATGTCCGAGAATGAGGAAATATACCCTCTTCCATACCAGCCATAAAAACAGTATCAAATTCTAAGCCTTTGGCGGCGTGTAGAGTCATCAGCACCACTGCCTCATTATCATTAGTATAGTTATCAATGTCAGCAATTAGGGATATTTCAGTTAAAAATCCCTCTAGTCCCAAATTATCATAAGTCTTGGCCACACCGATAAACTCTTTAATATTCTCCAGACGATCAGCCGCAGTCAAGCTACCATCATCGAGCCAATCCAAATAGCCACTACGCTTAAGGACTAGTTCGATAAAGTCACTAACCATCAGTTCCTGACTCCGAGCTTTCAGAGATTTGATAAGTTCAGCGAAATCCACCAAGCTAGCTCGAGCTTTCCTACCCAGAGCTTCAATCTCCTCGGCTCGGGTAGCTGCTTCAAGTGGACTTAGCTGATTGACCTGCCTAAAATCATTGAACAACTGCAGGCTTCTATCACCCAGGCCACGCGGTGGCAAGTTTATAATCCGACCAAAGCTAACGCTGTCTTGAGGCTGAAAAATAAATCGTAAATAAGCCAAAACATCTTTTATCTCACGTCGCTCGTAAAACCTAACTCCACCGACTATCTGATACGGCACATTGTAGCGCAAAAAAGCCTCCTCAAGGCCACGCGATTGGGCATTTGTCCGGTAAAGAACGGCAAAGTCATTGTAGGACAAATTGGACTCACTCCTAATTAATTGATCAATTGTATTGATGATAAATCGTCCTTCATCATCCCCATCGTGCACTTGTTCTAAGGTAATCTTGGCACCATCACCAGCTTCGGTCCAAAGCTCTTTATCGGAACGATGAGTATTTTTGGTGATAACCTGGTGGGCTGCATCTAATATATTCTGGGTCGAGCGATAATTTTGTTCCAGTCGAACTACCTTGGCTGATGGATAATCTCTTTCAAAATTTAAAATATTCTGATAATTAGCACCACGCCAGGAGTATATACTCTGCCAATCATCTCCCACCACACAAATATTTTTGTGATGACCGCTCAATAAATGAATTAATTTGTACTGGGCGTGATTGGTATCTTGATACTCATCGACCATGATATAGCGAAATTGGTTTTGGTATTTAGATAAAATGGCTTCATCCTTTGATAACAAATGTACCAATTGCATAATCAAATCATCAAAATCCATCGCCCCGGCCGAACGTAGCCCAGCTTGATAATGGGGGTAAATAGTTGCTGCCATAGCTTGCATACGACCAGATGCTAAGGACTCATATTGAGCAGGGGTGAGTAGCTCATTTTTAGCACTTGAAATCAAACTTTTTATGGTGGAAACAGGATACATCTTTTCATCAATTTGTTGGATTTTAAGAATTTGCTTGAGTAGTGCCTTTGCGTCTGTGTCATCATAAATTAGAAAGCTTGTCGGATAGCCAAGATATTCCGCTTCATGCCTCAAAATCCGAACTGCAATCGAATGAAAAGTCCCTAAAAATGGCAGATATTGACGCTGATCAGGATGTAGATGAAGCAACTGATGTACACGAGTACGCATTTCACCAGCTGCCTTGTTGGTAAAAGTAACAGCTAAAATATTGAGAGGTGAGACCTTCTTCTCGGCAATTAAATATGCAATCCGATGCGTCAGAGCCTTAGTCTTGCCACTGCCGGCCCCTGCCAACATCAAAAGTGGACCCTCGGTAGTCTCCACCGCCTCACGTTGGGCTTCATTTAGACCAGAAAAAATATCTTCCATAATTATTATTGTACCGCAAAACCAGCCAAATAATCTGGCTCAAGAAATCAATACCATAACAAATTTGCCTTCAACCACTGGCTTTCATTATACTTAGGGTTAATAGACTATGAACGACCAGCAATATTATCCAAATAATGGCTACTCGCCAACGCCTCCGCCAACCAACCCCTATCCTCAGCAGCCGGCACCAGACTACAAGCCCCCAACCGATCCCAAAAAAAAGCGCTTGATGATTATATTAACCGTAGCCGGAATCTTTATTGTCCTTATAATTCTAATGTCTGTAGCGGTAGTAGTTACAAAACGCAAAGCGACAAACACACCCACCCCAACCCCATCACCCGAGCAAAATAAATTTGACGACATTGTCAGTAGCCGAACATTTATCGGCACAGCACCAGATGTTAGGCGTTTCGAGCTTAAGATGACTGTCCCAGCTAGCTGGCGCGCTACCCAGAGTAGCACTGCGGTTAACGGCTGGCCTTACAATATTGCTCAATTTAAATTCCTAGTTTCTTCTATCGCCAGCACCAGTGCGGTAGATGGCCGTAAAAAAGTACGCATTCAAAATGATATCTCGGCTCAAAATGCCGTCACCCTAAGTGACCTTACCAAATGGCTGAAAAATAATGAGACCACTAACTGCCCTTATGACATTAACTGCGGACCATTTGGCAATATTAAATCAGTCGCTGATAAAAACAAATTCTATACTTTCTTAAACAGCCTGACACCAGAGAGTAAAATTACCGCCAACGATTTGGCCTTTTTTAAACCAGCCACAACTCCAGAAGTTGGTGGCAAACAGAGTGTTAGCACCATCTTTGCTGATGACAATAAACTCAAAGGTGTCGCCTACATCGTTAATTATGGTACGCCAGAAGCCTACTCACCAAGCCTGGTAGTACTTATGGCTGGCACACTCAACAACAAACCAGTCCTCTTCGATGGCCGTTTCCTACTCCAAGACGAACTCTACCAAACTCTAGCAACCGAAAATGCTTCAGCCCATGAAAACTACCAACAAGACCTACAAAAAGCATTGAATGATTTTGCAGCCGGTAGCTTGAGCGCGCAAATGCAACAGATTAGAGATGAGGCTCTCACCGCAGTCAAAACTGTCAAGATCGAGCTTATTAATTAGCTGACTAATACCAGACCCATCTAATATTATTGTCGGTATTTCTCGATCACATTAATAGCTTCACTACGATTCCCCCAGCCTGTAATCTCAACCTTTTTGTGTTGTAAGTCTTTATAGTGCTCGAAATAGTGCCGAACTTTATCCTGCAAATGCTTACCTAGATCCGATAAATCCTCAACATGTTCATAGTGTTTATCATCAGCTGCCACACAAATAATCTTTTCATCTTTCTCACCACCATCAATCATGTAAAGCACGCCAATCACCCTAGCCGGCACCACCACGCCCGGATAAAGAGCCTCATCGATAATGACAAGCGCGTCGAGTGGATCGCCATCGTCCCCCAGAGTTTGAGGGATGTAGCCATAGTCGCAGGGTTGTTTGAGATTTGTCGGTTGTACCCGATCAAGAAAAATCATCCCTGATTCTTTATCAACCTCATATTTATTTCCAGAGCCACGAGGTATCTCAATGATGACATTGACCTCCTGCGGGGCCTTGTCGCCAATTTTTACGCCGTTAAGTGACATTGTTTTCTCCTGATAATTACTCACCCATTGTAGCCTTTTGGCTAGCTAGCTGTCGATAGGTAATCTTACTTCACCTGCTCGATGATTTTAGCAAACTTTGCATAATTAATACTTGCTCCGCCAACCAATAATCCGTCAATACCAGGCAGGTCGAGATAAGATTTGGCATTATCTGGATCAACACTACCGCCATACAATACCTGGATCTTCCTACCAACTTCAGCACCATATGCTTCCCTGATGACCGCCCTGATATGCTCTACCATCATCGATGCATCATCTGGTTTAGCAAACTCACCCGTGCCAATCGCCCAAACTGGCTCATAAGCAATCACGACTCGGCCGATTTCATCATTCGAAACCTCAGCCAAGTCAACTGCCAACTGATCGCTGACAACTCGCTTGGCATGCCCCTCGGCTCGATCACTAATTTTCTCACCAACGCATAAAATCGGTCTTATGCCATGACGCAGACAGGCAGCTATCTTGCGAGCAATTAACTTATCCCTTTCGCCAAAGTGAATACGCCTTTCTGAGTGTCCAACTATCGCATAATCCACCAAATCCTTCACCATCTCAGCAGAAACTTCACCGGTAAAAGCTCCTTCATCAACATCATATAGATTCTGTACACCAAGCTTAAAACCTTTCGAGCTAGGATTAAGCTCTTTAATGGTCATAATCGAAATTGAGGGTGGGCAAATTACTAGCTCTGCCTCAGGATTTGACTGCACCCGATCATTGAGTCGATTATAAAGTAGCTTGGCCTCGGACACATTGGTATGCATCTTCCAATTTCCGACAATAAGTTTCTTCGCCATTTATTATCTTTCTTCTTACGCTTAAAATTATACGACTTTTTCAGAGTCAATGAAAATGCTAGCACTCATTACATCACTCGTTATGATACTTCGAGTAAGCGAATAGTATCAGTTCCACCAGCTACTCCGCGATGTCGGCCGAAGGCAGCCACCACTAAATCACCATCTTTCAAGTGTCCTTTAGATTTGAGTTTTTTAATGACCGGATTTTCGGCCCCTCTCATGTGTGCGACCAAGAAGGGCTTCCCGCCCCAGACAATCGCTAGCTGATTACAAACTTGTTTATCAGGTGAAGCCATAATAATCGGTGCGGTCGGTCGTAGGCTAGCGACCGATAGAGCTGTGCTTCCAGTCATAGTCTCAGTTAAGATTAATTCAACCTTGAGCTGTTCAGCAAGAGTTGTGGCTGCCAGACTGACACTAGTCTGAGCGTCGTGATCGGCGATCCGCCCGGCTGGAGCATTTGAGAATAATCGCCTTGTCTTTGTCACCACTCTTTTCATCAATCCAACCGTTTCGATCGGGTATTGGCCCATCGCCTCCTCACCTTCAGGCAATATATCGATCTCCGTGCGGGCACTTAAGAAAAAGGCCTCGGAGCGCAAAATTATCCGTTTCATCAACCGAACTGTATCGACTGGATACTGACCCATGGCCGTCTCTCCAGAAAGCATCACCGCATCGACTCCCAAGCTAACAGCCGTCGCCACATCGTTAGCCTCAGCTCGAGTTGGCTGTGGGCTAGAAATCATACTCTCTAGCATCTGAGTCGCCATTATCACCGGCCTTTTGTATTGCCGTGCCAACGTAATAATCTCTCGACCGATTAATGGCACCTCCTCGGGTGATGTCTCGGTAGCCAGATCACCACGGGCAATCATGACTGCATCAGCAGCCTGAATTATCTCATCAAGTTTGGTCGTCGCCACTTTAGTTTCAATTTTCGCAATAATCTTTGCCTCACTCTTGTGCGCACGAAGCAGTTTTCGCAAGTGAATAATATCAGCTCCCGATTGGACAAAGCTAAAAGCCACATAATCCACATCATTGGCGTAGGTAAACTTAAGATCCTCAAGGTCTTTAGTGGTAATAATCGACTTAGAATCAAACTCTGTTTCGGGCAAATTTATGCCGTGATTTGATAAAAATTTACCCGAGTTTTCAGCTCGTACAGTGATGACACCACTCTTAACCGACTCGATTTTAGTCTTTATCATGCCATCTCTCAGATATAGAAGTTGGCCTTTTTTGACTAGCGGTGCGAAGTCAAACTGTAGCGGAATTATGCCGTCATTTGCATAAATCGAACCGTATTTGAATCTTAATTTAGAGCCAGCTTCGACTGTTACTCCACCAGCTGGAAGTGTACCAACTCTAATCTTTGGGCCCTGCAAATCTTGAATAATTGCCACACTACGCTCTAGCTTTTTAGCCGAGGCACGGACCTTACTGATGATGCCCTTATGCCACGCGTGCGTATTATGTGAGAAATTCAAACGAATACCATTGACCCCGGCTCGCAAGAGAGCTTCTATCTTTTCTTCGCTGGCCGGTCCTATAGTGGCGATTATTTTGGTTTTTTTGTATTTTGAGACGTCCAGAGTCATTATCTTTCATTGTACTGGTTTTAATCAGCTATTGCCATCTCCGTTTAGAGCTTTTTACAAAGTTTTGTCATATTTTTTTCAAAAAAGATAATTGACAAAGCATAAGTATAGTAGTATAATCTGTCGCGTGCAGTCGCAGGACTGTATGTGTCAGAAATGATAGGTTTAAGAGAGCTAAGTGCTCTCTTTCGAGCTTTAGGGGGTAAATTGTACGGATTCTCGATGCGGCACCAGGCCGTGTGGGCCTGGTATCGGGATTTGGTCCTAGCCGTGGCACTGGCGACGATCACTGGCGGTCTGATCGCTGGCTTGGCCCTGGCCAGGAGCGACACCGCTCCTGTAGCCAACCGGCCGACCACGACGGTCGCTCCGCTCGCCTGCCGAGCTGATGGAGTCATCGGCCAGGACGGTGGCACCGCTTCAGCGGTTGCTAGCCGACTGGCTGGGGGCAGAGGGCCAGAAGCCCTCCGGATGATGCAGGACGAGGTCGGTAACGACCTCGCCATCGTCCAACCCGGGCAGGTACTCAGTGTACCTGTCCCCTGCGGGTAACTTCCCACTTGTACCCGCGCACCGAAGCGCGGACCCT
>CAZCIH010000005.1:0-15279 GCA_964498855.1 uncultured Candidatus Saccharibacteria bacterium
TTCTCCATTGATCAGCAACGGATTGGGCTCCGAGCGACCCGCCGTCTCGTTGTGGATCTCGATGCCGCCGTCGGCCTTGCGCTCAAGACGTGCATGATGGCGGGACACGCGCACGTCGTCGACGACCACATCGTCGGTACTGTGACGGCCGATCCGGCAACTGCAGTCAGGGAGATAAAAGCTGGCCGGGCAGAAATTAAGAATGATGCCAATGGTATTATCCATGTCGGCTTTGGTAAGCTTAGTTTTAAAGACGCCGACTTGCTCAATAATGGTAAAGTTATCATCAATGCCATCACGCGTGCTAAGCCAAGTGGTGTCAAGGGTACTTATATTAAGTCGATGACGATTGCATCAACGATGAGTCCAGGGATACGCCTGGATATTAATGCAGTTTTAGCTGAAGTGCGCTCTTAGTCTAGATACTGATTGAGAAAAAGATAGTCTCTTAAGCTTTGGCCTGAAGTAAGTAAATGATATGCTAGCTGGTATATCTTGTCCTTTTCGTTGAGTAAAGGAGTGACAAGATGGCAACTAATCGTGATGAAGCAAGTGAGATGGTGCGCTCAGCTTCAAATTATGGCTTGCGCCAGGCAATCGACTGGGAGCTCAAGCATCCGTCTGGGGTGATGGGGGATCGGGAAATTGAAATTGCTCGAGAGCTGGGTCAAATAGTGATCGAGCCATTTGATAATGTCTTGCTCAAGTCGAGTAGCTATGATGTGCGATTGGGTGGCAACTTTTATGTTGCTGAACAGGTCGGCCACAAAGTTGATTTCTCGCCTTACTCCGAGCTAGAAGTGCAGGAGTATTACAAGGGGCCGATGAAAGCCATCCGAGCAGGAGAATGGTGCCGGGAGCATGGTAGACGACAGTTTTTGGGCGTAGATCCGGACGAGCTAGTGATCGTGCTTCGTCCCGGCGAATGTATATTGGCTCACACTGTCGAGTTCATCGGCGCAGTTGAAGGTGCTACGACGATGATGAAGGCTCGTAGTAGTCTGGGGCGGATCAATATCAGTTCCTGTGATGACGCTGGATGGGGTGATGTCGGCTACATCAACCGCTGGACGATGGAGATTCGCAACAAGAATCGATCGGTTTGGGTTCCACTCGTAGTGGGAATGCCAATAGCCCAAGTAGTTTTCTTTCATGTGGCTGAGTCAGTTAGAAGCTACAGCCAGAGTGGCCATTATCAGACAAGTACAGACCTAACCACGCTACATAATAGCTGGACACCAGAGATGATGCTACCCAAGCTTTGGAGTGAAGAAAACCAGCGAGTTCGTCAGCTACTTCAAGATTCGGACATAGTCTGGTAGTTATTCCACCTGCCCATCGGGCTACGAAGGGGCTACTTTTCGTAGCCTTTTCGTATTTTAAGATTATTTCGTGATACAATTACTTAGACTCTACTTTGTGAGGTGAGAGTCAGTTTTTCGTATCCATTTTCTTGAATCCGAATGAAGGAACGAGGAAGGGAAAGTAGCTTGACATTCGACAAAATGGGAAAGTATTTCATCATCGAAGGCGATGAGGGATCGGGTAAGACCACTCAGGTTGAGCTTTTGCGTGAGCGCATGGTAGGGCTTGGCCATAAGGTGGAGATAGTACGTGAGCCGGGTGGTGATCCATTTGGTGAACTGCTTCGTTTGGTATTGAAGTCAGATCCGAGCGACACCGCCTACGTCGAACTGCGTGATCGGTTCTTGGGCGGTGCAGATGCGCCGTTGAGCGGGCAAGCCGAGAGCTTTGCCTTCTTTGCTGCTCGTATCAACTCTAGAGTGCAAGTCGTCTATCCAAAGCTGGTTGATGGGATCGATATACTATCAGATCGGGGCGAGCTATCGACTTTGGTTTACCAGGGTGAGGCTGGCTCAGTCGATCGAAGGTTTTTGGATTTCAACTGCGACTATATCGCCAGGCTAATGCCACCGACTCTAACTGTCGTGCTCGATGTCACGCTAGCAGTCAGTCAGCAGAGACAGGATGCTCGTGGTTTGCCGGCTGATCGATTTGAATCGAGAGGCGAGCTCTATCGTCGTCGCGTCAATGAAGGCTACCGTCGAGTAGCTCTCGAAAAGGGATTGCCTCTTGTCGACGGCGAGGGCAGTCCCGAAGAGGTGCATGAGCTGATCTGGGAAAAGGTCCAACCTTGGCTTTGACAAGCCACATAATTGGGCGAGGAGACGAGATGGATATCGGTGTTGATTCGAAGTCTGATTATGTCGTGGAGACATTCACCGAGGCAGAAAAAGTCATTCTGAATCGGTACTTCACCAATGTTGACCGGCCTGTATTTTGCTTGATTAACCTCCCCGAGGTAGTCAAAGGGGCACTGTACGCTCGCTATTCACGGACTAGCAAAAGTACACGCCGATTGTTTCTCGATGAGTTTGTTAATCGGCCAGAAATCGCAATTCCAGCGATAGCGGATCGCTTGGCGACTGATCAAAGCAGAGACATGCCAACGGCATCCGAAGTGCAAGCACTCTGGGAGAGTGATGAAAAGCTGGCTTTTGAGGCCATCGCTCAAAAGCTAGCGCAAGGTAGTGCTGATCCGATCTTCTCGGTAGAGCATGCCGAGGGGCTGTATCGGCGAGTCTTCGATGAATATGGTGACGATTCAGTTAGTCAGCTGGGTGGTGTCCACATCGTATTTGAGCAGGCTAGCAATATCGTGATCAACTTGATTGAATGGGGAAGACTGGCGGCATATCTAGAGCAATCAACGCGTTACATCGATTTCTCGATACCGCTGCCAGATGGTCGCTTCCGCTACTATCGCGATAGCGAGATCATGGTCGGATCGCATGCTGAAGCGTACGTGAAGGGCATGGACGAGCTCTTTGGCATGTATCAGCAAATGCTCGGACATGCCATCGACTACTTCGAGCGACTCAATCCGCGCCAAAACTTCGATGGTGATGACAGGGCCTATCGAACCACGATTCGAGCAAAAGCCTACGACACCATTCGGCCGATGTTGCCGGCGGGGATTGTCAGTAATGTCGGTTTCTTCGGTTCGGCGCAGGCAGCTGCCAACATGCTTCGGCGCTTGCTCAGCTCCGAACTGCCTGAAGCTCGAGTGCTTGGCCAGATGGCACTTGAGGAATTACGTCATCCAGATGCCGCGCCAGCCTTCTTCAACCAGATCGATGACCCTAAGAAGGGCTTGGAGTGGCTGAAATACTTCGAGGATACTAGGCGTGTTGTGACAAAGTGGTTGGGGGAGTTTGAGCCCAAACCCCAACCAGCTATGTGGGATAATGCGCCATCCGATAACGAGGTTAAACTGGTCTGGAGTGATCCAGATAACCAACTTAAGGTGTGCGCTGCCATCATCTACGAGTACACTGGTACTAGCCAGGTGATGGGGGATTGCTTAAGCTTAGCCCGCCGACTTAGCGATGAGCAGCGGGCTGAACTTATACGGGTTTACTGTGGTAATCGCGGAGAGTTGAGTAGCGCGCAGGGTAACCGTCGGTGGAAGCCCGGACGAGCCCTGGAGCAAGACACCTACTGTTTCGATTCCCGGATTGATTTCGGGATTATGCGAGATTGGAAGCGTCATCGTATGCTCACGATCGACTGGGGGTGTGTGGAGCCACTTCTCGGCTGGACGGTCAGTCCGTTCATCGAGGACATGGAGCAGATGGATCTCTATCGCAGAGCCATGCGACTGAGCTCGAATCTCTACAGTCAGCTGGTTGCAGATCATCCACAAGCAGCCCAGTACGTCACATGCTTGGCGTATCGGATGCGAGTGAGTATGACTATCAATGCGCGAGCTTTGTTGTTCATGCTGGAGCTTCGTACTGGTCAGCAGGGGCACCCGAGCTACCGTAAGGTGGGTCAGGAAATGCACCAGCTGGTCTGCCAGATGGATCCAGCAATCGGTCAGGCGATGAGCTACGTCGATCACAATCAGTATAGTCTCGAACGCGCTGGGGCTGAAAAACGCTTGTCCGAAAAGCGTGCCAAGCGCAAGTAAGTAGACGAAAAACATATTTGTTTAGCCTGGGGTTGTATTATTATACGGCCCCAGGCTAAACGCCAGAATTTGTTATAATTTATTAATCATGAATCATATATTTCAATTAACAGCCAAAGAGCAGACTCGTCAGCGTGACACGTTAAACCTAATTGCGAGTGAGAATTATCCCTCACCCAAGGTATTGGATTTGCTTGGGTCAGTTTGGATGAATAAATATGCTGAAGGCTATCCAGGCAAGCGCTATTATGGCGGGAATATCTATGCTGATGAGCTGGAGAGCTACGTCAGTGATTTGGCTTTGCAGGTTTTTGACTCAACTGGTGAATATGGTGTCAATTTGCAAGTATTATCAGGCTCACCGGCAAATCAAATGGTCTATTTGACTGTATTATCACCTGGAGACACTATCATGAGCTTAGACCTAGCTAGTGGTGGCCATTTAAGTCATCTACACAAGACCTCAAGCTTTAGCCAATTTTATAAACACGTTACCTACCAAGTAAAGCAGGTGAGAGAGAATAATTTCGAGATTGATTTGACTGACTTTAAGAACAAATTGGACAAATACAAACCCAAACTGGTAATAATCGGTTTCTCGTCTTATCCAAAGCAATACCAGTTTGAGCCTTTGTGTGAGGCGGCACATCGAGCCGGTAGCCTTGTGCTAGCTGATATTGCCCATATCGCAGGTCTTGTTGCTACGGGCCTGCACAGCAGTCCGTTTAATCGCGGTGCATTGGGGGCTGATTTTGTCTCCACGACAACACACAAGACTTTGCGTGGACCTAGGAGTGCCATGCTTTTTGCTAAAAAAGATTGGCTTGAGCGATTGAATAAGACTATCTTTCCAGGTACTTCAGGTGGACCCCATCTCAACGCAATCGCAGCAGTCGGTCAATGCCTTCTGGAGATAACTGGACAAGATATATACCCCGATGAAATTAGCTTTGTCGATTATTCAAAAAACGTTATCACTAATACCAAAGCACTTGAAAAAGGTCTTGTCGATGGTGGTCTGGCTTGTGTTAGCCCGACCAAAAATCATTTATGCCTCATAAGACTTCCCGACCAAGTCGATAGTTTGGAAATCCAGAATAGCTTGGAGAAATGCGGTATTGTGGTGAATCGCAACACCTTACCAGATGACAAGAAGTCAGCCTGGCGACCAGGTGGCCTACGTTTCGGCACAGCCGCTCTAACTAGTCGTGGACTAAACCAGACTCAAGCAGTGTTACTCGGACAAATTATCAGCCAGCTTATTTTGGGTAAAATCGAACAACCCGAGATTAGCAAACAGTTATCAGCAATATTGGGCCGGTTAAATTGGTGGTATTCAGATTAATTATTATTATGTTTGTTAAAAATCTAACATTTAAGCTATACTGAAGGCGTAAAAGGCAAAAAAATGGAAGAGATCAAGCACTACTTCCAGGAAAAAAACTTACGGTCGTTCAAAAAAGGAACGATCATTCTATACCAGGGTGATATCTCTCCTTGTGTCTATTATGTCCGATCCGGCTATATACGAATATATGATATTGATGACCATGGCAATCAAAAGCTTATCATGATTTTTGGGCGCGACAATATGTTTCCGAACGCCAGATTGACCTCCAGTCCCTCACCTTCGGCATACTACTGGGAGGCGATGACTGATTGCCAGATGTATTGTGCTGACGCGAACGAGATGGTTAGGAGCATAAAGGCTGATCGTGAGTTGGCGTACTGTCTGTATGATTATTCGGTAAAATTGATCGCGACATTGCAAAACCGTATCCTTGGTCTGCTCCAGACCTTTACCTCGCAGAAAGTGCCTATGGTACTCAAGTTTTTACTTGATTATGCAGGTCATACAAAAGCTGGCCAAGGAACTCTAGATGTCGCAATATCGCACCAGGATATCGCTTCACTAGCTAGTGTTGCACGAGAGACAGTGAGTTTAGAGATGAAGAAGCTCAAAAATCAAGGTGTGATTAGCTACCAAGGTCGTAAACTAGTGATTGATACTGAGAAGTTGGATGATATAGCTGATGAAATTCATCATTTTTAGTTCTTTTTGACTAACTGTTGACGCACTTCTGGTATTCTGATAAAATATGGACTGATTACCAAAGACAGTAGCTTTTGTGATTCTTTCTAAGAGTTCACAAATTAATTTGCTACCGAGGTAGAAAAGCTAATTTTTCGAGCCTTTTTGTCTTTGGTGAGCACCAAAGACTATTTAATTTTGAGGTAAAAATGGCAAAAACGAGAGCCCAAAAAGAAGCCGATGTAACTCGTATTGGTGAGCTATTGGCTAATTCAAAGCTAGCCGTTTTGACCGACTACCGAGGTTTGGACGTACCAGAGATAAATCAGCTGCGAGCCAATTTGCGAGAAGCTGGCATTACTTATCTGGTCACAAAAAATACTCTGGTGAAGCGGGCATTTGATCAATTACCCAAGAAGCCAGCAGACCTATCGGTCTTTCAAGGACCAATGGCAATTGCTTTTGGAGCTGATGAAGTGGAGGCTGCAAAGATTGTCTATGAGTTTGCAAAGAAGCACGATAAGCTCGAGATCATTGGTGCGATTGATGAGGACGCTAGCTTGCTTGATAAGCAACAAATCACAGCTCTAGCGAAGCTCCCAAGTCGCGAGCAGCTGACTGGTCAGCTGGTTGGCACCGTAGCTGCACCATTATCCGGTCTGGTTCGGGTGCTGAATGGTAATTTAAGCGGGTTAGTTTACAGCTTAAGCGCGATCAGAGATAAGAAGGCAGCATAGGTCAAGTTTAATAATAAGCAATCTTATATTTAAGGAGAATTCAAATGGCAGAAGAAACTACTAAAAAAGAAGAAACCAAAGAGGAAACTAAAAAAGCTATTCCAGCCAAGTTTAAAGGTTTGGTAGAAGATATTGAGAAGTTGTCAGTTCTAGATTTGTCTGAACTAATTAAAGTTTTGGAGGATCACTTTGGAGTTAGCGCAGCTGCTCCTGTAGCGGCAGTTGCAGCTGCCCCTGTGGCTGGCGGTGAGGCTGAAGCTGCTGAAGAAAAGGCCAACTATGATGTTGTTTTGACCGCAGCCGGTGAGAAAAAGATTGAAGTGATTAAGGCTGTGCGAGAAATTTCAGGCCTCGGTCTAGCCGAAAGTAAGGCCGTTGTTGATGGCGCGCCCAAGACTGTTAAGGCTGGTGCACCCAAGGCTGAAGCTGAAGAGGCTAAGACTAAGCTCGAAGCAGCCGGTGCCACGGTTGAGTTGCAATAAGGACCTGGCAGTAAATCCTACCTACAATTAATTAAAAAAGCTCGGCTTGTCAATAGGCTGAGCTTTTTTATTGGGCTTATGTTTGGCTTTCGGATACATTTAGTGCTACACTTTAAGAACAAGATAAACAGACAGGATTATGGCCGACAAAACAGACAAAAATAAGGAGACTTTAGAGGCTTTAGCGAATCAGCTTCACTCTGCCGAGGAGAGCTTAAAGCAGGTTCATCAGCTAATGAAAAAGATGGATCTAAAGCCCGAAGATTTGCCTTCACCCACAAAAAGTAAGCCGGCTACAAGCAATAATGTGGCTGGTACTGGTGCTGTTGGCAAAATAATTGAAGGACATTTTGACGGTCAGAACATGGTCGGCCCCAGTGACAAGACTTATCCTGTACCCGCTAATTACGCTTCGAAGTCTAAACTAGTCGAAGGTGATACCCTTAAGCTAACAATCGCCGATGATGGCTCATTTATATATAAACAGATTGGTCCTGTCGAGCGTAAGAAATTAATTGGCAAGATTGTACTGGATGATGGTCAGTATATGGTTGAAGCTGGCGGTAAACAATATCATGTCTTATTTGCCAGTGTGACATACTTTAAAGCTAATCCAGGTGATGAGGTCACAATTGTCGTGCCGGCTAGCGGAGACGCCAGTTGGGCAGCAATTGAGGCTGTCATTGGTGCTGATTAGTCGGAGATATTTGGTCAAATGACATGGCTAATATGGCTGGCGGTGATTCTGGCTGCTTGCTTTGGGGTAGCAATTATCCGTGGTGCACCCTATTTACCAACTTATAAACGTGATGCAGATGATTTGCTAAAAAAATGTCAGCTTAATCGAGGTGATCATCTGATTGACCTAGGCTCAGGCGATGGAAAAGTTTTGTTAGCAGCTGCGCGCCGTGGAATTCGGGCAACAGGCTATGAAATAAACCCGATTATGTGGCTGTTTTCAGTATTTCGGACTTGGCCCTATCGCAAATTAGTTTCGGTTCGGCTTGGCAATCTGTGGCGAGCCGATTTGGATGGGGCGGATGTTGTGTTTGTTTTCTTGCTTGATCGATTGATGGCTAATATGGAGGAAAAACTAAAAACAGAGCTTAAGCCTGGAGCGATATGTATCTCCTACGTTTTTGCCCTGCCTCATCGCAAGCCAATTTGGAAAACGCACAACGCTTACGGTTATAAATTTTGATTTTATATCGTAAAAATCATAAAATAGAATTATTCATCAGAGGTAAAGGAGAGATATATGGCTCTTGAGGTTAAGGCGCTAAAATATGAACAATTGGATGGCATAAGTGCCCGACAGCTAAAGGAGCATCATGATGTACTCTACGCTGGCTATGTTAAGAAATACAACGAAATTACCCAAAAGCTAGAGTCTGTCGATTTAAGCTCAGCCAATGCTACTTATTCGGATTTGCGTGAATTACAGCAAGAAAAAGGCTTTGCATTAAACGGCATTAAATTACATGAAAGCTATTTTGATAATATGACCGATCGACCAACTCCCATTAATGGGACAATCGAGCAACTCATCAATAAGCGCTGGGGTAGCTATGATGCTTGGGCGACCGAGTTTGCAGCACTTGGTTTAGCGGCTCGTGGCTGGGTGGTGTTAGCATTTGACTATAATCTTAATCAGCTAGAAAACTATATTTTTGATGCTCATAATCAAGGTGGAGTGGTGGATACTGAGCTGGTACTTGTGATGGACGTATACGAGCATGCATATTTTCTCGATTATGGCACGGCTCGCAAGGATTATATTGCTAAATTTATGAAAGTGATTGACTGGTCGGTAGTAAATTCGCGTGTCGATCATCATGCTAGTAACTAATAAGGGGAGGAATAATGTTAAAACTCAATCAAGTAGCACCAGACTTTACAAATCCGGCCTATCAAAAAGGTCTCAAAGACGATTATAGGGAGGTGTCCCTATCAGATTACAAAGGCAAATGGCTAGTTTTATTTTTCTATCCTCGTGATTTTACTTTTGTTTGCCCAACTGAGATAGAAGGCTTCGCTAAGCACGAGGCAGAATTTAATAAACTAGATTGTGAGATTTTGGCGGCTTCGACTGATAGCATATATTCACACAAAGCTTGGTTTGAGCGTGACTTGAAGGATGTAGCCTATCCGATTCTTGCTGATAGTACTCATGAGCTGGCCAATGCTTATGGTGTCTTGAATGAGACTGATGGCACGGCTGAGCGAGGGACCTTTATAATCGATCCGGAAGGCAAATTGCGCTATATCTTAGTTTCGGATGGCAATGTCGGTCGAAGCGTGACCGAGACTTTGCGCGTTGTTAAAGCTTTGCAGACCGGTGGCCTTTGTCCGGTGGATTGGGAACCAGGCCAAGCCAATTTATAAAATTCATCAGGCATCCAGTTCGTTGAGGAATCACGTAAGATTAGATTTGCCAAAAGCATAACTTTTATAACATAATATAGACTAGATGGATCAATCACAAAACAACAGTCAATATCAACCGCAATACCAGCCACCGACACAGACCCCGTCGTCGCAGTATCAGTATCCGGTTACTCCTCCGCAAGCACCAATTGGTACCCCCCAAGGCCCAACCACGGCAGAGCAGGCCAAACGTACCAAAAAGATGCTCATCATCGTGGCGGTCGTGGCAGGAATATTTTTTCTTGCCACAGCTATTATGATTCCATTTGTCATTATCAATCAGGGCAAGCTAGATGCTAGCTATAAGAAAGGTGAGTCAAATGGTAAGGTGGTACAACGAAATCTCGACAATGAAGAATACTCCAAGAAAATAAACTCCGAGCTGGCAGTATATAAGGCTCGTGAAGATGATGGTAGTTTCGAGATTAGCTATCCTAAGTTTTGGAGTGTTTCTACAAATTCCTCTGGTCAAGACCAATTGCTCGGCTTTGCCCATCCTGATAAGGTTGATCTGACTACTGGTGTATATGCTTTACGTTTCACCTTGCGAAAGGCTAGGCTAGAGGAGACTCGAAAGGTCTATGATCAAGCTTTGAAAAATAAGAAGCAACAGTTGCAAGTAGAAGCAGTCACAATTCCAGGTAATATCCAAGGGTATAAATATACTGGATATCTGGACCAGAAAGCCACGAATAAAGGTACGGCAATCATTGTCCCGGTTAGAGATAAGACCCTAATTTTTCAAACTGACAAAAATGATGGCTATTTAGATATGTTCAATAAGATTATATCTCAGGTCAAGATATACCCATAGGCATTATTTTTCATGGAAAATAGACGGTTTTGGCAGCGATTTCGGGCAAGTCGATGGTTTCCAATCGTGGTATTGTTATTTTTTTTGTTACTACTATTGGGCGTGGTTATATGGTGGTATCGATATCGTTGGAATATCCCTCTGATTGTCCCAAATACAAGCTCGACTCCAACTGCAACTGCCGAGGCTAGTGGAGTAGCGATCATCTCCTCTGCTCAGTCATTTGCTGCCACGACTGACTATGAACATGGCATTAATCTGACAATTGAGCTACGCGATCGGTCGGGTGCTAAGGTACGGGCGGCTGGCGATCGGATAGTTAGTTTGTCAACAGATTTGCCCGGCAATAGTAGCTTCGAGGCAGGTGAGACCCTGACTATACAGGACGGTAGCTATGATGTTTCGACTAGGTTCAAATCGACCAAATCAGGAGTAGTGACAATCACAGCTTTAGTTGGAGATCTCAAGCCAGCTACACTGCGCGTTACGACAGTGGCAGGACCGGCTGTCGGACTGGCAGCAATCAATCTTAGGGGTAGTAATGATAGTCATGAGCTCAAGAGCCAAACGGAGTATAGCTTCGAGGCTCAAGTGATAGATACTTTTGGCAATCCCGTCGAGCAGGCAAATAAGATAAATTGGCAGGTCATGTCCGCTTCGACAATCTATCCACTGACGACCGATACTCATGGCAAATCGGTTTTCAATTTTGTTTTTGACCCTGGTCCGGCTAGAGCTGAAGTGATTCGAGCAAGCTTTGGTTCGGCTCATCAAGATTATACCGCCACGATTGTTCCGTAACAGATTATTTAAAACACTTAAGCTTGTGTGAGACAGCAAAAGCAGTTAGTTTAGAGATAATATGAGGGTGAAAAATAGTCAGTCTGAGCTAATCTTCTTGTCGGCCGACCAGCTACAGGAATTAACCTCACTTTTATTACACCAAGCCAAAAGCCCATTGGTGGCCACGGCTGGCTTTGTTGAGATGGTTGATTTGAGCGGCAAGACCAGCAAGGCTGTCAACGATAAGTTGCTTGGCTACGCGCAGAAGAGCACCCAGCGAGCATTAAAGCTTGTCGATATGATCGAAGCCATTGCTACACTCAATACAGCCACACCTGATGTGAAAATAGCACCAATTCGGCTTGATTCTGTGATTGATGGGGTATTCAGGGATGAGATGCAGGTGGCTGGTATGAAGAGGCTCAAATATAAGCTCCTTCGCAGCTACAAACTACCGCTTGTTCTGGCCGATAGATCTCGCTTGAAGACGGTCTTACATCAGCTAGGTGATATCTTCTCACAGCATGCAGGCAGGTCAGAAGTGGTCGAGATATCATTTAGAATTCGAGGCGACTATGAAGTTATTCGTTTTTTAGCCCCATCTTTGGACAGAGTACTAGCGATCGCCAAGCCGGTTTTTCTAAAAAAAGTTAGCCTTGCTCACCTGGCAGCAAAAGGGGATAGCGAATTGGTCGTGCAAAGTTTTATTATCCGCCGTCAGATTGAATTAATGGGTGGGTTTGTAAGGGTAGAGGCTAAACGTGGACAGCCGACCGCTCTATACATTCATTTGCCCCTGGCACGGCAATTACAGCTATCATTATTGTCAGCCAATGCAAAAATAGGGTAGGCTAATAGTATAAGGAGGGTGGGGCGTGGCCCAGAAGTCTATTTTGCTAGTGGAGGATGATGAAACTCTAGCAGTGATGTATCAGCATAAGCTCACGACGGCAGGCTATAAAGTGGTAGTCGCCAGTGATGGATCGGCTTGTCTAGATTATCTCAAAAAAAATCAGCCAGATCTTATAATTCTCGATATTTTGTTGCCTAAGCTCAATGGATTTCAGGTGCTCAAGGAGTTGCGTAAAGACAAGAAATCTAGTCATGCCCCAATAGTGATATTGACTAATCTGATGGAAGCTGATGTTAACATGGGGAGAGAGCTGGCGACTAGCCTGGGAGTGATTGATTATTTGGTCAAGTCGAAGATTACTCCAGATGAGGTAGTGGCCAGGGTAAATTTGGCGATAGGCTAATGGCAGAGAGAAATCAGCAAATAGATGGGCTAGTGATAAAGCGTCAGAATCTAGGTGAAGCTGATCGGATTTTGACTATTTATTCACCAACAGTCGGTAAAGTGCAGGTCATGGCCAGGGGAGTGCGTCGGGGTAAAAGCAAATTAGCCGGCCATCTGGAGCCGTTCATTGAGACTCGTATCAATCTAGCTCGAGGGCATCGGCTCGATGTAGTCACTGGTGCGCAAGGCCAGAAATATTATCGGCTCGATACTTCACCTCTCGAGGTGATCACCACCGCTTATCTCATCATTGAGATGATTGATCGTTTGTCGCCAGAAGCTCAGGCCAATGAGCAGGTTTATGAACTTGTCTTGCAGTCTCTGGGGGGCTTGGCGGATGGATTGGATTATCATCTGGTGAAGCATTATTTTTTTGTCAAATATTTATATCTGACCGGCCATCAGCCAAATTTAGCGGTCGATCAGGCTATCAATCAAGATAAATTGTTCCTGCGCTTTGATAATGGCGCGATCGTGGGGCAGGTGGCACTCGGTCAGCCGGCAGAGGCGATTAGCGTTGAAATTATCAAGCTTTGGCGTCTGATTTATGGCAATGACCTGGCACAAGTCTCACGCATTGGTCAAGTGACATCAATATTGCCAAGCGCCCAAGAGTTAATTGAGCGTTTTTATGAATATCATTTGCACACACATTTCAAATCAGCTCAGATATTACATTGATTTTTCGTAAATAAAGTAATATCAAACATTTTAATTCCGCACATACTCCCAAATCTAGGTAAAAAAATATCCTCAGCCAATACAAAGGAGAGGCTATTAAATACTACGTTTCGTCCTTTAAGGACTCATCAGAACGGCTAAAAATCCGCTGACGTAGTTTCCCCTCCCTCGCACACAGGCGAGGGAAGGGGCCTTGAGTTGAGTTTAGAAGTAGGAGTCGTTCGGCGCCCGTTCTGGGCTCCTAGCGTAGTCCCTGATGTCGACCTGACCGCCTCCGAGGCTCAGCCAGAGCTTACCTCGGAAACGGCCGGTGAGGTGGAGGTCTTGGGCCTCCCGTATCCGAGACCGGTTCTCGGTCTCGGCTTCGATCTTTCCGTAGAAGGATCTGGCGTACTCCGAGTCTACCAGGCCGCCGTAGCAGCCGGCGAAACTCCAGCAGCTCAGACCCTTTCGGGCGATCGTGCTGGGGAGGAAGTGCACCTCCGTCTCCTCGAGGTCTGATGCGTTCTTCCAGGGGTACTGGGTACCCCAAGAGAACTGCTTGTCGATCTCCTCCTCGGTGAGCTGGATTGCCATCCTCTCACCGAACATGTTCCTCTCGGAGAGGAGGAGGTAGATGGCCGACGTGGCCGTGATGGTCATTGAGGGCATTTCTGCCCTCTTCTGGTGCCACCAGGTGTCGACGTTGGTCGACAGCTCGAGGCTGTCGCAGACCGTCGTCTCGACGACGGCGGCGGTCAGCTTCCCGAGAAACCCCTCGAGGTCGCCGGACTGATGGATGTAGGCCGCCTGGACGGCGGCGGCTCCGGTCAGCAGGGTCGAAGTTTCTACTTGGCTCATGTCCCCTCCAAGGGGTCGCGTCTCGGGTACTCATACTTCCCCAAGACTACAACTCAAGGTGCTGATCAGGTTTTTATGCCCTCACAACGCTAGCTATTACCATAAGGAGTATAATTTGTCAATAGTTATGTACAATCCAAACTCTGGAGGGTATAATGATAGCCAATATGGCTAAAAATAAACCTGATAATGTGCAAAAAATATCAATGGAGGAGCTGACTAGCTTTGCTAAAAGGCGAGGCTTTGTCTTTGCCGCTAGTGAGATATATGGTGGCTTGGCTGGCTTCTGGGACCTCGGCCCGTATGGAGTGGAGCTAGCAAATAATATCAAACGTAGCTGGTGGAAAGCTTTTGTCTATCGACACCCAGAGATTGTCGGCCTCGACTCGACAATTATTCAAAATCCAAAGCTCTGGGCTGCTAGCGGGCATGTCGATACCTTTGTCGATCCGATGATTGATTGCAAGGCCTGCAAGCATCGCTTTCGGGCTGATCACGTAGCCGGAGTGGATACCAATGACCTAAAAAAACTCGAGAAGGCTCTAGGAGACAAGTCATGTCCAAATTGTGGCAAGAGTGGTACTTTCACTCCTCCTCGCACCTTTGGGATGATGTTTAAGACCTACGTCGGCCCAGTCGAGGACAATGCCAGTATCAGCTATCTACGACCAGAGACGGCGGGTGGGATATTCACTGATTATGATCAGGTGCGTGAAGTCACTCGTGCTAAGTTACCATTTGGAATTGCGCAAATTGGTAAGGCCTTTCGCAATGAGATAACGCCCGGAGACTTTATCTTTAGGGTTCGTGAATTTGAACAGATGGAGCTGGAGTACTTCGTTGAGCCAAGTCAAGCAGGTAAATGGTATCAGTACTGGAAAAAATATTGTATGGATTGGTGTCAGTCGATTGGTTTGCGTAAAGAGAATCTACGCTTCCACGACCATGGCCCAGAAGAGAAGGCGCACTACGCCGATGCCAGCGTCGATATTCAGTATCGCTATCCGTTTGGCTTTAAGGAGCTTTATGGCATTGCTAATCGGACTGATTATGATTTGAGTGCTCACTCGAAAGCTTCGGGACGCGATCTGAGCTATTTCGATGAGGCTAGTGGTCAGCGCATGACTCCATACGTGATCGAGCCATCAGTTGGTGTTAGTCGGCTTCTGCTAGCCATTTTGCTAGACACCTA
>CAZCIH010000006.1:0-2389 GCA_964498855.1 uncultured Candidatus Saccharibacteria bacterium
CGATCGAATCAGCCTGCTGGTCGGTAGTATCGGCAGTCTCCGCACCATGCCAAAGGAAGATTAAAGGACCCTTCGTACTTGGATTACTGTCCATCCGAATGTGAACTACACGATTGCTATCGCTCGGAAACGCCACTTGACCGTTTTTGATGGTAGGACAGGCACCGGAAATAGTCGGAAGTATCGGGTCAGTCGCACTACCACCCGTACCACCACCGCCAGTGCCACCGCCTCCCCCAGTATCGACTTGGCCAAGCTGAATATACTTTCCGCCCGAAGCCGTACTATCGTTCACCACCGTTGCCTTACCAATTAATGTACCTTTTTCTGGTTCAAGCGAAGTATTTGGACTGGCCGCCCGAGACACAATCAGATAGTAGCCCAGTATAACAAGGCCTGCAATCACCACTACCATGACTGTTTTATTAAAATTGGGCGTGCTACTTAATCTGTGTAAAGGATTTGTCTTGAGCTTGTGACTAGTAGCTGGTTTTTTTTTGGGCATCAGATAAATCGATCAAAGTTTACTATAGCTATCTATAGTAAAGCATAAATCAAAAGACCGTGTAAAGCCCTTATGCTAAAAAGTTTAAATAAAACTTTAATGCCCTGCTGTTATCGTTTGTTCGGTTTCAATTTTGCGCGAATTTGGTAATAATCCTGAGACAAGAATGCTTATTATAGAGAATACCAAACCGACATTTAAAGCTGCTCTGACCGCATCAGTGGTAGATAAAGTAGCGATATCTTTGACTTCTCGCTCGATTGCCTCTAGCGCACCAGGAGGCATTTGGCTAGACCCTTGAATCTTTGCACCGGTCCCAAATTCAACATTTGAAGTTTGCGAATTTATTGTGTTAGCTATCTTATCTTTTGCTATGGCGGGTATTTGAGTACTGTCTCTGACGCCAGCTACTAGATTTGTGGCTAAGCTCGCCAACAAAACTGCTCCAATAATAGCCGAACCAAAGCTTGATCCAATCTGACGAAATGTATTACTCACTCCACTAGCCTCACCGCCCTGCTGTACCGAAACCGCCGATAGGGTTAGATTATTGATTTGCGATTGCACCATCCCCATGCCTACACCAAATAGTATTAGACCGAAATTTAACATCACACCACTTCCTTCCGGCAGAATACCCGCTCGAATCACCGCAAAGGCTATAGTAATAGTAATTAATCCAAATTGAATGATATGCTTCGGTCGAAATTTTTTTGACAATACCAAACTTGCTGGTGAAGACACAAACAAAGCGATCGACAAAGGCAAAAGAGCCAGGCCAGTATGAAATGCGTCTCTGCCTTCAACTGCCTGAAAGTAAATCGGTAAAGCAAAAATCAGGCCGGTCAGGCTGAGAGTCAAGACGGCAGTAGTTGCAGTACCAGAGGTAAACTGTCGATTGCGAAAAAGTCCGAGCGACACCAAGGGTGTGTGGTCTTGAGATTCTACATAGCGCTCCCATAAAACAAATAGGCAGAGTAAAATCACACCAATCCCAATTGCGACTGGTGTGATTGATAAGCCACCGAGGCTATAATTATGGCCACCAAACTCGAAGACTTTTTTTGCCCACCACCAACCATAATCAGCCGACTCAATAATGCCAAAGACTAAAAATAATAGGCCGACTGCACTCAAGCCGACGCCAACTAAATCCAGCTCAATTTTTTCTTCTTGATCTCGCGACTCGCGAATAAAAAGTGCCGCTCCAATTAAAAGAATAATGACGACAAAAATATTTATTCGAAAACCCCAGCGCCAAGAGTAACTCGTTGTCAACCATCCACCCAAGATTGGCCCGACCGCGCTAGCTGCACCAGCCACGCTACCCCAAATCGCAAAAGCAATCGCCCTCTCCCGACCATGAAAGTTGGCAAGGAGCAATGAAGCTGTGGCGGGCATCATCAAAGCAGCGCCAAACCCTTCAATAATTGACTCACCTACCAAAAGGATCCCGACCGAATGGCTTATAGACGCCAAGAAACTGCCGAGAGCAAATAACGTCGCCCCGAGCATAAACATTTTTTTGCGACCAAAAAGATCACCCAATCGACCGCCGGTGATTGTAAAAGCAGCCAGCGTAAGAGCATAAGTAGTTATTACCCATTGGAGACTCTGGATATCAGTATTCAAGTCAGCGATAATATTCCGGAGCGAAACGTTTAAAAGTGTGGTGTCGATTATTATTATCGCCAAAGCCAAACTTAATACGATTAAGCCTCCCCACTTTTTAATAAATGATTTTTTCTCTGTAGTCATTTCACCTCTGTCTTTAACTTTGCCACCGATTCGAGCAATTTTGCTTGAGCTGAGACCATTACCGCAAGCTCCTCATCACTGATGTTACTAAAAAGCTTACTCATCTGGGCGATCCGTTCTCGCCTC
>CAZCIH010000006.1:2399-13810 GCA_964498855.1 uncultured Candidatus Saccharibacteria bacterium
GAAGATAATACTGCTCCTTACCTTGCTTGGTCAGTATGATCTTCACTACTCTCTTGTCATGTTTGCCGGTGGTTCGTCTGACCAATTCTTGACCTGCTAAATGATCAATAATTTGCGATACTGCTCCCCTGGTCGTGTTAGCCATTACAGCCAGTTGGCTAACACTTTGCCCACCATAATGGTGCAAAATTGAGATTATACCAAGCTGAGCTTTACTAGAGATTGTCCTATGATTTTTTTTAACTAGGGCAATTTCATGGTGTAACACAATGTATTGTTCGACAATTTCTTCAATTAGACCAATACGCCGATCAGACATACACTATTCTCCCTAATTAGTTTAGTAACTAAACTAATTTATGTCAAATCTGTCTTTACTATTTTTGTTTTAGAAATACTGTGGCACTTTATGAGCAGAATAAACAACTTAATAGACTACTTAGAAAGCCCACAGGTGTTAATCTTCATGTGTTAGTCATTAGTCAATAACTATTTCTGGAATAATATCCCGCTATTTACAAGACCAGAAGATAAACCAAACGCACTTCGCATAAATTGTATTTGATGCGGTTGACTCGATACCGGAAGCATCGACTGCCCGAACGTTGTAGCCATAACCAATAAATCCTTGCAGGGTAGTATCGACGGTCTGTAGATATCCTGCTGGGGTAGATGACGAAACGACTCCAGTCGAAACTTTAACACCATTTCGGTACACATTATAGCTCTTTGCTCCACTGACACCTTGCCATTTTAGATACATCCAAGCATTCATAGCAAAGTTACTCGGAATAGTCTGCAACCCAGAGGGTGCAGATAATGTGCCCGAGGCACTACTAGTTTTAATACTAGTGTCTCCAGAATAGGCTGAGTAGTTGCCTTTATTATCGTAGGCACGAATTTGAACAACATAGCTTGTGCCAGACTTTAACCCAGTCAACTGATACGATCCGCCGGCTTCCTTTGAGATCGAAGGTGTATTGGCATTCCAAGCCTGGCTACTTGCTTCTCTATAATGAATTTGATAACCAGTTAAATCAGACTCGGTATTTTTGGTCCAGGTCAAGTTTGCAAATGATGTGCCTACTGAACTAGCCTTTAGGCCTGTTGGAATAGCTGGCGGAGTTGTGTCCGTCTGGGTGGTACCATTATTGAAGGTGTAGCTTACTCCAGATGAAGTGGCTATATTGCCGTTACTGTCAGTCACCCGTATCTTCACGGTATGCTTTCCAGAAGAAATTGTAGTACCATCTTTATTTTTATCGAGATATAATAGCCAGTTATACTGTGACACGCCGCCAAAAGATAGTCTATCCTCTGAATTATTTAGCTTATCATCGACCAGAATTTCAAACTTATCCAATCCAAAAGCATCACCGGCGGTAAAAGATATTGAAGCAGATGTGCCAGTCAGCGTAGAATTTGCTGCTGGAGAAACTATAACTGGAGTGGTGTTTACCACCGAGTCATTAATTTGAAAGTAAGTGGCAGAATATGGATATCCTACATATGTATCAGTAAGCTTTTCACTGAATGTAGTAGTAGATACTGTTGACCATCCCCGCGTACTAACTGATGTCATAGGACTCAAGCTAACATAGCTAGTACTATCTTGACTAACCAGGTAGCTAGTCTTACTATCGGCTGAAATGTCAGTGAGATAAGATTTGGCCCCATCATCACTCAGAGCTACAAAGCTTGGATTAACTCCATTTGCTGGTAATGTCATTCGATAAACCAAATCCCCCGTTATGCTTGTTATTGAACTTTTAGATGATAACAGGTCTCCATCGATAGCATACGTCTTCTGGCTAGAGTCATCTTTGAAATAGACCTTGCTACCAGCGGCATTAGTGATGATACTAATACTTGGCAATTGTTCTGGCAGGGTGATTGTTTTTGTAAAGCTATCGCTGTTCATATCAAAAACTTTAATTGTCTTACCGCCATTTGTACTGGTATTCTTGGCATCCGATAAGAGAATAAAGTTCATATTCGGTGACCAGGTGGTATCACGTGTAATATTTATTGCTGTAGCGGAATAAGTTACAAATGTTCCCAGGTCAATTTTTTTAGTTAAAGACTTACTGGCAATATCATATTCATATATATACCGGCTACTGCTAGCCACACCAGCTGGAGCTGAAATATATAATTTCTTACCCGCACTATTAACCGCCAATAAGCCTCCGTAGCTCTGATCGGTTGTTTCAATTTTACCGGTAATAGTGTCTGTTGCGAGGTTGAATATCAATACTCTACCCTGGGTAACATTTGTGGCTGTCTTATAAACAGTCGAGATATAAGCCTCATCACGTACAGGATTAATAGCCACTCCGAGAATCTGCATAGTCTTCTCGGTAACACCCGTATATTTATTGACATCAATCTTTTTGGTAACAGTATTTGTTTTTACATCCAATATGCCGAACTCTTGAGGCTGGCCCGATGTTACACCACAACACCCACCCAAACCTTTTGTACCGTATAATATAATGGCTTTATGGGCATAAGAGCTGGTAGTACGAGGATTTTTTACAATACTCACAGGTCCGTGACCGTAGGCTACTTCAGAGGTATCGATGAGAGTCACTAGATCTTGAGTGTCAGCATTAACGACCTTGATTTGATCATTTTGCCAATCGGCTACATATAGATAATTATTGGTTCTAGCCGCCCTGCTGAAGAGCACAAAGTAACCCCCCACTCCAAGCGCAATGATCATAATAGACAACGCTAACACGCGAAACTTAGGCTTGTCATGAAGCTTCTTGAGAGGACTAATATTTGCCCTCGGACTCTTGCGGTTTGTTTTCTTTTTGGTTGTTCTTTTTGTAGGCATTTATATCCTTAGTGTTACTATTAATTACCATTCTGTCGTCAGTATATGAATATGTCAAGCTTCTTATGCTTAAGAAACATAACCCCAACCAAAAAATAACCATTGTTTCGATAGAAAAAAAATCTATTAAGCCATAAAGAACTAAGGTAGTAAAAATTGCCAAGACTACAGCTGAAACAGCTTTGGTTTTGTCGATCCATCCTCGTATCAGCGCCCATACACTCAAAAAAACTAACAGGAGGCCCGCGGGGATACCATACTCTATAAACTTATCAAGAAATACATTATGAACACTGAAAAATTTATACCCCTGACGGATAGTTTTTATTACCTGTGCGTTACCGTTATGGCCATTATTGAAAACGTGCTGAATTGCATCTGGACCCATACCGTACAATGGACTCAATGAAAGCATCTCAAAGCCTCTTTTTTGTAATGCTACCCGATAATCAAGACTTTGGACAAAATATGCCCCAGATCTCAACCTAGGAATATTAAATAGTATTGATGCCATTATTAACAAACCAATACCGAAATAAAACAACCAGTACTTAACGACCTTCCGCACAAAACGAATATTTAACTTCCTAAAAAATAAGACATAGGCACCTCCACAAACGAAGGTCAAGAAAATCACCGCTCTCGACTGAGTCAAAAAAATACCCATCAAAAAAACGAGTTGACATATACTATATAGTCGCCAGTTCGAGCTATTAATAATATAAAGACCGATAATAAATGCTGTGGCTAGCAATAGGGCGAAGTTATTTGATAAAGCGATTGGCCAAAATAATCTGGCTGATTGATGCTCCATGGCAAAATGATAGTAACCACTCACAAAGAGCATTACTAAACTTCCGAAATAATATATTGTCAAATTCCTTCGATTGATTATATGTTGAGCAGATAAACCAATAAAAATAGCACAGATAAATGATAAATATCCTAATCTGTAACCCACCCCGCCTACTAGAGAACTAACCTGATTCGGTGCCAAAGCGAAAGAAATAAGGCTCATAATCAATAAGCCCGCCAAGCAAATAATAAAAAATCGATCATTAGATAGCTTCCAATATATATTCAGAGATTTCGTTAGGAATAAATGAATAATACTTATAAATGCCAAAAAACAAATTAAATACAGCTTTAATTGAGCAATATCATCATTACCAATAGGGAGAGCAAAGAAAAAAAAGATTAACAAACCAAATTGCAAGACATTCAGTAAAGATGAAGCGACATCATCAATCAGACTACTTTTGTCAGTGTTGCTATTCATAAATATATTTAATCACGTATACTACCCGTATTGTATGATTTATTACGCTCCCTACAATTGAAAAAATCATTGTGGACGACTACTTAATAGGCTTTTTATTTCATTCTCATTTGGCCAGGCACTTGGAATCAAACCACCCAAGCTGATTGATTGCTGCTGCATCACAGGTGCGGCAACTCCGTGACCGTAGCAACGCCAATGTTCAAAACCCAACCAATGCCCCAATTCATGATTAATTATCATGGCTCTGTATTCATCGAGAGGTATGGTCAAATGAGGTGAGCCATTTCGCCACCGTTCGAGATTTATGTAGATATCATTACCTACTCGACAACTATCTTGCCGGGAGCAATTTTGTATTGTCCCTAGCTTATTTGAGTCTACTAAATGAAAAATTATATCACTGGATATGTCATTTATTACAAAACTATAGCCAGCACGCTTCCAACCCTTTGGACTCTCAGTAACGCCATGGATGATAGACCTCGCCTGATTCACTAAGGATTCATCTAGTCCGGATCGATCCAAAGAAATTACGACAGGACTTTTTTTTCTGAAAAATGGTGGCTTACTGATTTGGCACCAACTAAATTTAATCAACTTAATCCAGATAATCGCACCAATAGCAATACAAACTAGAATCGCTACAACCAGTATTTTTGTTCTACGATCTACTTTCACATAATTATTATATATGTTTACTAGCGCAATAATCGCTTAATGTAGCGGCCGGTATGACCATTCGATACTTTTACTACTTCTTCAGGCGTACCACAAGCTACAATCGTACCTCCACCAGAACCGCCCTCTGGCCCCAAGTCAATGATATAGTCAGCGCACTTTATAACATCTAAGTTGTGCTCGATGATCAGTACACTATTGCCAACATCAACTAAGGCGTTCAAGACATCAAGAAGTTTAGCTACATCTTCAAAATGTAATCCAGTAGTTGGCTCATCCAAAATATAAAGTGTCTTGCCTGTTGCCCGCCTTGCTAGCTCGGTGGCAAGTTTAATCCGTTGAGCTTCGCCACCAGACAGTGTGGTAGCAGGTTGCCCTAGTCTGATGTAGCCTAAGCCAACACTTTTTAATGTCTCAAGCCGGCGACTTACCGAGGGGATATTTGCAAAAAAATCACAAGCTTTCTCGACCGTCATCTCGAGCACATCGGCGATTGTTTTACCTTTGTATAATATCTCCAGAGCCTCACGATTGTACCGCTTGCCATGACAGGTCTCGCAAGTCACGTAAACATCTGGTAGAAAGTGCATTTCGATTTTGATAATGCCATCCCCGCGACAAGTCTCACAGCGACCACCCTTAACATTAAAGCTAAAACGACCGGCCGAGTAACCCCGAATTTTTGCCTCCGGCACCTGAGCAAATAAATCTCGAATATCGGTAAATGCCCCCGTGTAAGTGGCAGGATTACTTCGTGGTGTACGACCAATCGGCGACTGGTCAATATCTATCACCTTGTCTAGATTATCCACCCCCACAATCTCTTTGTGTTTGCCAGCTGGCTCCTGAGCTCGGTGATATTCCATCGACAGCTTCTTAGCTAAAATATCGTTAATCAAACTTGATTTACCACTACCTGACACACCGGTCACAACCGTCATGATTCCCAATGGAATTTCAACGTCGATATCACGTAGATTATTTTCCGAAGCACCGACAATTTTTAGAGACTTACCGGTCAAACGACGGCGCTTGGATGGTACCTTGATCTGTTTTTTCCCAGCTAAATATTGCCCGGTCAAAGATTTATTTGATTTGGCAATCACCTCCGGTGAGCCGACAGCCACTACCTCTCCACCATGCTCGCCAGCCAATGGTCCAATATCGACCACGTAATCACTGGCACGAATCGTATCTTCATCATGTTCGACCACAATCACAGTATTGCCCAGGTCGCGCAATTTCTTCAAAGTAGCAATCAAGCGATCATTATCACGTTGATGTAAGCCAATCGAAGGTTCGTCAAGAATATAAAGTACCCCCATCAGGCTCGAGCCGATCTGTGTCGCTAAACGAATTCGCTGAGCCTCTCCACCAGCTAGAGTATTGGCGGCACGATCGAGCGTCAAGTAATTCAATCCAACATCATTTAGAAAATGTAAGCGTTCGTGGATTTCTTTTAATATCTGCTGGGCAATCTTAGCTTCGGTGGCAGACAGCTGAAGCTTGGAGAAATAATCAAGCGCCGACTCAACCGACAGGCTTGTCACGTCAGCGATTGACTGATCTTGGATAGTGATAGCCAAAACTTCAGGCTTCAGCCGTTTGCCTTCACAAACCTGACATATTTTTGTTGTCATATAGCGCTCGATTTCACTTTTGACAAAATCACTCTCACTCTCACGATAACGTCGCTCTAGATTTGGAATAATGCCCTCAAATTTGGTCCGATATATTCGTCCGCCCGGTCCGCGCACACCGATCTCTTCATCACCAGCACCATACATCAACACGCGCAAGTCTTTCTCGCTCAGCTTTTCAACTGGCTCATTCAAACTAAATTTGTATTTATCGGCCACCGCTTCGAGTAATTTCGCATACCAGGTCATCCGACTAGTCGTCCGACTCCAGGGACGGATTGCCCCTTCAGAAATTGATAGGCGAGAGTTCGGTATCACTAGCTCAGAGTCCACTATCAGTAAATTCCCTAGACCGGTACAATTTGGACAAGCACCATGTGGAGCATTAAAAGAGAAGAGCCTTGGCTCTATCTCAGGGAGACTGTAGTCGGAGCCAGCCGTCGTGTAATGTTCACTAAAAGTTTTCTCGGCCCCGCCATCATATTCCATCACCGTTATCACCCCTTCGCCCAAATGTAAGGCTTGCTCGACCGACTCGGTGATACGCTGATGCGCTTCTGGTTCGACACTGAGCCGATCAACTGCTATCTCAATGCTGTGCTTTTTGTAGCGATCGAGCTCAGGTACCTCTTCGATATCCATCATCGTCCCATTGACCCTCAGCCTCGAAAAGCCAGCCTTACGAGCTTCCTCGATGACGTGCTTATGCTCACCCTTCTTATCTTTGATCACTGGTGCGAGTATTATTATCCTTGTTCCTTTTGGATAGGTTTCGACTGCATCGACAATTTGAGCTGGTGTCTGTCGGGTTAGTTTTTCACCGGTTGTTGGATCGTGTGGGACACCAATGCGAGCAAACAGCAATCGCAAGTAATCATATATCTCGGTAACTGTTGCGACCGTACTGCGAGGGTTGCGGCTAGATGATTTTTGGTCAATCGAAATGGCTGGCGAAAGTCCATCGATTTGATCGACATCGGGCTTCTCCATGAGTCCTAAAAATTGACGCGCGTAAGCACTTAAACTTTCGACATAACGGCGTTGACCCTCAGCGTAAATAGTATCAAAAGCCAGTGAGCTTTTACCCGAACCAGACAGGCCAGTAATGACAACCAGCTTGTCACGTGGTATTTCAAGATCAATATTCTTGAGGTTATGCTCGCGCGCACCTTTGATGATTATCTTATCGTGCACACTTTTCTCGCTTCATTCATGGCCATACATTGTACGCTCTTTTTGGCCTTTTTTCAAGCCAGCAGAAGCCAGCCCTAGAGGTGTAATTCTAGACTACTCGAGTTTCAGAATTATACTGCCTAGTATTATCTCTTTTCTGATCAGAAGATTTGCTATGAACTTGCATCTTGCGATATTTTTCCTCTGTCGGCTGATCTACAAATCCTTCCCGACTATTTAGCTCAACTTCAATTTCGTCCAAACCAGCTAGTTTTGCAGCCGCAAGTCGATGACGGCCACCATTTAATACAAAAGAAATTTTACCATCAGCAAGCTTAACCAATTGTACATATATCGGATCTCTTTCTTGATCCTCAGAATACTTATTACTTCTGAAGGCTTGTGCCAATTCCGTGACAACAGATTCGCTGGTGCGACCATCCTTTTCTTGGCCCTTTAGCCCAGCGATACTCTGGGCGACTTTTGGTGAGTTAAATAACTCATCTAGGCTCATTTTCACTCGGCCAAAATCTACCACCCCTCGCTTATCGCCCGGCAGATCAATGATGTCATTATTCTGACTGGTGTCGACCGTTTCACTCAGTCGATCATAGAGATTATTTAGTTGTTGAGAAAATATTTCTTGTTGCATCTTCAGCCACTCTGATTGAGGCATCATTTTGTGTAGCTCATGCCCCGTTGGCTGGCCAGCCTGATCAAATTCGGGCTTGGTCATGACTATGTTCTGACCGATAATATAGGTATTCCAGCCAGAATCGAACTGCCCACTGCCAGGCTCAATCCGTCCGTCACTGCGTCTGACCTGGTATTCACCCGATCCAAGCACTGACAATGTACTGCCATCAGGCTGTGCCAGCTCAATAATCTTGAAGCGGTCATCGATCGCACCACTGTTGACCATTTCTTGCCGAGTCGCCTCAGCTTTGCTCAGTTGCTCATCCGATTTATCAATTTTATCAGGGCCAGGAGACTGCTGATTTTCTGGACCCGGCTTAGACAAAATATCTTCCAGTTCTCGCGCTAAATCTTTGGCAGCTGACTCAGATTTTGAATCCGGTGTCGGTATATTTTCGCTCATTTACTTCTATCCACTTTGATATCATTATACCTCACTTTGACAAGATAATGAGAAGGCCAAATATCAACATGACACAAGTAGTGATAACCCTCTAAATCTAGTTGGCAGAAAGTGATTCGACCAGCCAGCCTAGCCCTCATTACCTCGTTGCAATAGTATCATCTGATTTTTCGCATCTGTATAATTACAATCTGGTGACTTAACTGGCTTTGCTTTTTTCAAATCACTAGTTGATACATCCAGATAGCCAGTGCCTACATTTATTTGCTGGATACTAAAGTCTGTATCTGCTTCACTTTGCTGGTCCAAATATATCCCTAGAGCCGACCTATAGACATCATATATTTTCCGAATATCACGACTACCGCTAAACTCGATATTATCCAGCACCATGACTGATTCGTCTTGCTCAGCATCGTGATAGATGAGTGATTGGGCAACTAGCTTTCCTGACTTGTCATAAAGTGCAGCAAAGCCGTAGCGCCGATCGCGGTAGCCAGCCCAGATGCAATCACGACTCACTCCGTCAAGCGTCATACAGCAACCGGTATCTTCTCCTATCGTAAAGCCACGGGGGTCGTCCTTGGCTAGTATCTCAAAGCGATAACCACTCTCAAGCTCAATCACTGTTGATGGGAAATCAGCCTCTGGATTATGTATCCGGTCATATTTCATAATTGCCTTTATACTCGTCTCAGCTCCATAGCAGCGTGACAGTTCTTGAGCTGTATCTGCATAATCAGTCCTCAGACGACGGATATCAAAGGTCCGCTCCTTGCCCTTACGGCTAACACGCCGTATCACCCCATCACTATCTGCCATCTGTCGTGCAGCCATTATTAATGCATTAGTACTTGCCCAGCGCAATATTTCATTTGGTGTATCCCTCACTCCTTCTGCTATGGCTAGCGGTCGATCTCCCCAAGCTTTAGTCAGCTTTTGCTGTGGTGTATCGGAGTTGCCCGATAGCCACTTAGTGGCATCATCGATATATGCTTTTCGCGCTTCACCCATCCGCTTGAGCTGGCCGAGCAAGCCCGATATTTTCACCTCATTATCCGGTTGACTAGCCTGACTGATTGTCACCAGCCTTTCAAATGCCTTGTCGCGCAACTCTTCAATATCTCCAATGTGAGTTGTCATTTCTTTGGTTTGTGGGCTCAGAAGTTGTTCCAGATAGCTATCACTTAGATCATTAATAGCTTGATGAATCTGCTCTGTGCTTGCACCTGGAGATACTGTCAAAATAGCTTGATAGAGTAAAGTATTTATCTGATCTGCGAAATAGCTACTGTAGCGGTTGATCTCATTGGGTTTGCTATGACCAGGCAAATCTTGTCGGCCAGTCTCATCTGCTCGCCAAGCTGCCCGTAACAGCTCAAGTTCTGTAGTAGCTGAGTGTAGAGTCTTTTTTTGCAAATCTATATCTAGTAGGTCATCAACCTCTCGTTGGGCAAGCTGGCGGGCTTCTGCGATACTATAGCCCTCACTCGGCACAGCAAAGCTTGATAGCCATTGGCTAGCATCGTGGACACTACTCTCTAGACCGGTATTGAGGCGAGTAAGTATAATCTGGCCGATACTGGTCTTATTAAAGCCTGGCAAAGAGCTAAAGCAGTGATGAGCCAGCCAGCGAGCCTGATGCTGACGATTGCCACTGGCTGGAAAAGGTGGCCCGTCGAAGTCAGCAATTTCTCGTGTGGCTAGCCAGGGATACTCAAATAGCTCTTTCATGCCATAGCCTTTTTCAAATAATGTCTGGAGTAGTTGCCGATCGGTGTCATGGCTAATTAGTCTTTCCAATTGACCAAAGGCCGCTTGGCGCTGTCTGAGAGTAGTGGGTGATTTTTCATCGGCACTGTGGTGTAGGTAGAGTCGGTCCTTGAGCCTAAGATCGTGCTCAGTTAGTTTCAAGCTAGAAATAATATTCTGACAAATCATTGCCTTGGCTTGTGTCAAACGGTTAGTATTTTGAGGGTCGATATTGAGTAGCTGTGGCAAGGATTCATGGTCAAGGGTGCTCAGCAGTGCTGCTAGTTGCTCAATAGAGTCAATATGCTGGACCAGTACTAGTGTATTTTCCATTTTTTCCATCAGTGGCAAAAAAGTGCCGAGATTGAGCTCACGGTCATGCTCAGCGAGCTTGAGCTCAGTCAAGCTGACTAGCTCGGGTACTCGTGCTTGCCGTACAGCCTCAGTCAGATATTGCTTAAGAGCGTCTTGCTCGCCAACTTGCCGGCTACTGTACTCTGTCGTACCGGTTAATTGCTGGGTATTTTCGATTATTTTTTGCTTCTCCTCACTCGACATATTATCCCAGTCTCTTTCGAGCCGGACTGCCAGCTTAACCTCAGCTTGGGTAATTTTTACTAAGGCTTTGCGACTGCGATATTCATCATCAAGCTGACTGGCGGCCTGGCGGGCAGCTTCAAAGTCCGCTGGTTCTCCACTGGCTTGGGCAATTTTTGCTAGGACGTCGGAACGATCAGATTCAACTTCAATCTGACTGGCGGTCTGGCGAGCCTCTTCAAACTGGCCTACGCTAGCCTCATCCCAGGCAATTCCTACTAGGACGTCGGCACGATCAGATTCATCTTCAATCTGACTGGTAGCCTGGCGAGCCTCTTCAAAGTCAGCTGGTTCTCCACTGGCTTGAGCAATTCTTGCTAGGGCTTTGGCACGGCCATCTTCAAAATA
>CAZCIH010000007.1:0-13409 GCA_964498855.1 uncultured Candidatus Saccharibacteria bacterium
CAAGAAGAAAAGTGATGATGTTGTCATCGAAGATATGGGGGATGGAGAAATTAATTTAGACGATATTCCGTTTTAGAAAGGTAAGAAATGGCAGAATTTTACAATCGCAAACAAAATCGTTTCTACTCAGAGAAGATCGACTACATCGATTACAAAGATATTAAGTTTTTACAACGCTATTTAAATAGTGTTGGCAAAATTGAGTCACGCAAGCGAACTGGCGCTTCGATGAAACACCAACGCATGTTAGCCAAAGCTCTCAAGCGCGCTCGGCATCTGGGTTTGCTTCCATTCATCGTTCGCTAAATCTAGCTTGAGATGTGGTTGGTGGCTCGATAGATGTTAGTTGGCTCTTTTTGTAAAATAAATCTAAATATATATTCTAAAACCGGCCAACTATCGATTACCAATCATTCGAAAAGAACTAGAAAGGACTAAAATGTACGGCATTACTGACTTACGAAAGGATACACTAATCGAGCTTGATGGTGTGCCTTATCGCGTACTCGAATATTCTCAGACCCAGATGGGTCGTGGTGGCTCGACAGTCAAAACCAAGCTCAAAAATTTACTCTCAGGTAATGTGCTTGATAAGACTTTTAAGAATGATGAGCGAGTCACTCCGGCTGCGATTGAACAAATCACTATGCAGTATTTGTATGAAAATGGCTCAAGAGCGACATTTATGGACATGTCGACCTTTGACCAAGCCGAAGTAGACTCTGATCAAGCCGAGGCTGTGATTAAGTATTTCCCTGAGGGTGCGCAAGTGAAGGCCCTGCTCTTTAAGGGCAATATCATTGGCTTTGACCTACCTAAGAATACTCCTATCAAAGTGGTAAATGCACCAGGTGGAGCGAAGGGCGATACGGCTACCGGTGCTACGAAAGCTGTTGAGCTTGAGACTGGCATAGAGATTCAAGTGCCACTTTTTATTAAAACTGGTGATATGGTCAAAGTTGATACTCGGACGGGTCAGTATCTAGAGCGCGTTAAGTAATGCCCATCTGATATTTTGGTAATATACTTTTATGAATGATAGTATTGTCGGCAAGCTCAATTTAATCAAAGATACCACCGATAAAAATATTCGACACAAGCTAATTGGTGAGCTGTCATTAGAATTAATGGCACTTTCTCGAGATAATCATATTTCTTATGGCGATGTCTGGTCGATGGCTCGTGAACTGGAGCAACACATCGGCTCGTCATTGCAAGATGATAAAATGGCCTCTAAGATGATTTCCGAGCTGGCACACTGGGATGAATATTCTGCAGGCAATGTAGGCAAAGATGGTAAGTCGGCAGAGGAGCATATGGCTGGCGATATGATGGCGGGGGTTTGGTATGAGGAGCTTGCTTGTGTGATAGCCTATTACCAGTTAGTCATTCATGGTAGTGTGGTGGAGTCATGTAGCTTTATTGTATGGGATGATAATGGCTTGCATTCTCGCAAGCAGTCCAACAAAGTTAGCAAGGTGCTTGATAAGATATTGGCCAGCTCAAACGGGCTAGAAGATTTTATCTCTAAATTGCCCAAAAAAATCGGTGACTTTCATTTGCGTGCAACTCCAACGGTCAAGAGAGAATTCAAACATGATATATACAATCAATAGATAATAAGCATTAAACTTCTATAACTGCCAGTGTTCAGGTTATTTTCGATCCATCAGAGAAAACTACGAAGTAGTAGAGCTGTAGTCTAATTCTAGAATTAGACATTGAACCTAAAAAGGATTACATCACCATCTTTTACGGTATAGTCTCGTCCTTCTAGACGGACCTTGCCGGCATTTTTAGCACCAGTCCAACCACCCTCGGAAATAAAATCAGCGTAAGTCACCACCTCAGCTTTAATGAAGCCTTTCTCAAAATCTCCATGGATGACACCGGCCGCTTCGGGTGCGGTGGCACCTGTGGGGATAGTCCAAGCTCGCGATTCTTTCGGCCCACTAGTAAAATATGTTTCCAATCCTAGCGTTTTATATCCTAAGTGGATCAGGCTAGCTAGCCCAGACTCTTCTTGGCCGAGGCTTGCCAAAAGCTCAGCTTTATCACTCTCGGGTAAATCAGTCAGCTCCGACTCGGTCTTAGCAGACAGAAAGATTGCTGGTTGTCCAGGCACAAGCTCGGCTAATTGCTTCTGATAAACTTTGTCATTAAGCTTATCCTCGGCGATATTAAATACATAAATAAATGGTTTGGCGGTCAGAAGCTGTAAATCTGCAATACTAGCAAGTAGCGAATTATAATTCGCACTAATCAGTTCTCCGTCATCAAGTAGGCTTTTAATTTTTTCAAGCTCATTGATTGTGCTACTTATTTTAGGGTTGGCTTTAAGCTGTTTTTGCAAATTAGCTAGTCTTTTTTCGATCGAAGTGATATCAGCTAGGCAGAGCTCTGCTCGAATGGCATCAATATCATCTGCTGGGTCAATTCTACCTTCGACATGGACCACATCATCATCTTCAAAGGCACGCACCACTTGTACGATGGCACTGCATTCGCGGATGTGGGCGAGAAATTTATTTCCCAGTCCAGCTCCAGTGCTGGCACCACGAACAATCCCGGCTATATCAGTAAAGCTGACAGTGGCCGAAATTACCTTAGCACTAGCAGAGATCTTGCCCAGTTCATCGAGACGTTTGTCTGGCACTGCCACTACACCGACATTAGGCTCGATAGTGGCGAAAGGGTAGTTGGCAGCTAGCACTTGATTTTTTGTAATTGCATTAAAAAGTGTCGACTTGCCAACATTTGGCAAACCGACGATGCCTATAGATAAACTCATAGTAGTATTATATCAGATGGAGGCTTGTATTTGATGAAGTATATGTATGATATTGTTTTCTTCTGATCGAGTGAAATGTCTTATACTAAAAACATGAAGATAGGTGTGTTTGATTCTGGAATTGGTGGTCAGTCAGTTGCCTTGGCGATAGAAGAGACCTTACCAGAGCTAGTGGTGATCCGTGCTAGTGATAGCGAGCATGTACCATATGGTAATAAGTCGATAGAAGAAATCTATGGCTACGTTTTACCAATACTAAATAGCTTGGTTGAGCAGGACTGTCGAGTGATAGTGATTGCTTGTAACACTGTTACTACAACATTGATAAATCGACTGCGAGAGCATTTTGACATACCATTGATTGGTATTGAGCCAATGATTAAACCGGCGGCGGAGCAAACTGACTCAGATATCATCGCAGTTTGTGCGACACCAGCGACTCTTTCTAGTGCGCGCTATCAATGGCTGAAAAAAACTTACGCATCGGGTGTTAAGGTTTTAGAGCCGGATTGCAGTAATTGGCCCAGTATGATTGAATCGAATCAAATTGATCGTCAGCATGTTGAAAAACTTATCAATAATGTCTGCTTGCGAGGTGCGGATGTGATTGTTTTGGGCTGTACTCATTATCATTGGATTGAAGATATTATTCGTCAAGCTACTGTCGGTCGAGCCAAGGTATTGCAGCCGGAGCGAAGCATCGTTGAGCGGCTTAAAACTATTATCACCCAACTTAGTTAATTGAGCTTGCACAATATGCTTATGTTGTCGTAGTATATAACAAAGATAATCATAAAACTGTTTGCATGCCCAAAAAAGACGATATCAAGAAAGAGGTTGAGCTTAAGACCCATACGCTAACTGAAGCTGAGCGTAAGGGTGTTGATGTAAAAAGTAATGAAACTGCTATTCAGTGGCAGACTAAAGGGTTGTACTTTGGTCTATTAATTTTGCTGGTGGTGGTTATCGCTGGAGTTGTGACCTGGATATTTAAGGATGTGTTTTTTGTCAAAAAGGTCGATAAAGGACATGTAGTGTTTACTGTAAATGGCAAGAAGTTTTACAGCAAAGATATTGAAGCTATGCAAGCGGAGGCGAAGACAGAAAACGTCGATTCGGAATCATCCCTCAATATTATTATCGATACCGAAACCAAGCGGGCTGCCGCTGAATCACTCAACATCAAGGTGTCAGATAATAAATATCTAAATAATACTTCTGACTGGCAGAAGACTCATAGCTATCCGGCTGCCCTTGACTCGGAGGTAAAAGAGATGGAAATAGGTGGCTATGATATATCACTGTTTCTGTTGAATTTCAGTCGATTGCAACTTTATCCAAATGGTCTAAACGTGAACAATAAGCCAGAAGGTTGGCGTGATGCTCAAGCAATTGCTCAAGATCGAGCGTATGCTGAAAGCAAAGCTAAGTCATATCGCGAGAAACTATCGAATAAGCAAATCACCGCTGAGCAAGCCATTGATGAAATTAGAAAAGATCCTCGACTTTCATCTGGAGCATCATCAAATAAGAGTGTAATTGCCGTGGTGGATGAGACTGGGTCGGTGCAGGGTGCTGGCCAGTCGATGAAGCTCGACCGAGATAATTGGATGGCAGATGTTAAAAAGCTGACAGCTGGACAATACACAGAGATAAAAGTTGGTAAGATTAATTTATTTGATCTGCCGAATAACCCTAATGTTGATGGCTATTTTTATTTTGTTGGTCTTAATAAAAAGCTTGATGCTCAGCCAGGATTAACGGACAAGCTCAATCAAGCAATCAAGCAAGTAAAAGTGGAGCGAATGTGATGAATATTTATTGGGAAAAATATCGAAGAGCATCATTGCCGAAGCTTATTTATCTAGCGGTAGCTACTTTTGCGGTGATGGTGGGCTTGGTGCTATTTTCACCGCGAGCCCAGGCGGCCGCTTGTAATGATACGGGGTCACTTCCTTTCGATGGGTATGGCATTGGTACGACCGTTCGGGCAGATATATATGATACCAGGGGTAACTTCTTGCGCCACTCAAATGATTTTAGTTTTCGCGTGACTTCGGTTGATCTTTGGGGCTACGGCTATACGCAAGCTCAGCTCGACTGGGGAATAGCCCAGTGGCCGGAAGGTAGGGGAGGAAGAGATTTTAGGTATTTCACCAAGGATTTTACTGTCAATGCATCCCAGGGTGATAATTGTGCTGATGCGGGCGGTGCGGGCAGGCGATTTATTTTCAGCTCAGTTAATGGTACCTCTGGATTTTTACTAGACTGCATTTGGGATGCAAAAAATAATGGCACCATTACTCATCGTTTTGACTTGTTATCGGTAAATGACTCATTTGGTGACCCCTGGGCTGGATTTCAATCTATCACTCCAACAATTGTAGTTGCTGGATATGATATGAATGACCAGCCAATTAGAGATGTGGTGTTTAGATTCATCGAGAAACCACATGGTACTATCCAGGGCTACAAGGTTGATCGAGCGACATTAGCTGACCCAAATGGAGATTATAAAAATGCCACTATTACAGCTTCTGGGCCACGACCGGCGACCGACTCTGGCCAACCATATCATTTACAGCTCGAGCCTGGAACCTATTCGTTAAATTCATCAGCTACATCTGGCTGGAGACTAGTTGGTTATACCTATAACAGTAGCTATTATGATATTGGTACTGGACCCTTTGGTAACTTGAGCTCGGTTAATATAAATGCTGGTGAGACCAAAGATATTTGGTTTGTTTATGATCGTAATTATTACCCGTGGCTACAGTCGTTCAATGGTGACGTGGTGGCAAATGGTGTAATTGCCGGGCAAGAAATAGGTAAAAGTGGAGGACGTAGTAATAGTGCTATTAACCTGGAAGCTAGTTATCTTGTAATAATTAACGCAATTGGTGCGAGTGGATCGAATTTCTGTAGCACTAATGCATACTCGATTGGCAATCCGGGAGGTGGTAATTGCAATCCTCAGACCTACACTTTGAACAATAAATACTTTGACTACAACAGTGTAGCGTCAGGAGTAGAAAAATTGTGGGATGAGAATGGGTCTGGTTCTGGATCAACCTGCACAACTGGCTTGAGTAGGTATCTTACTGAGAACTTAAGCTCGGGTGGTGGCACTCTCAATCATCCCGGTACAACCGATCTTTCTAGTGGCTGTGATAATGGTAAAATTTGGAAGGCGACAGGGAATTATAAGCTTGGTAGCAAGACGTTTGATCAGGGCCGTGCAACCTATTGGATCGATGGCAATCTTGCTTTAACTGGTAATATTACAGCTAATACAACCACTTACAGCAATCCGAAAAGAGTACCTAATCTCGGTATTATCGTCAAAGGCGATATCACGATTGACCCGAGCGTGACTGAGATTGATGCTAGCCTATTTGCGACCGGAAAGATTTATACTTGTCATCCGTCTGGTAGCCCAGTGGGAGGGGCAGCATATTATAAAAATAATGGTCCTGCCTGCAAAAAAGACCTACGTATCAACGGGCTAATGAGTGCAGCCAATGGCTTCACACTTGGTCGAACATATATCTCTACCTTCGGTGGAGGTACTGGTGATCCGGCCGAAAAGCTATCGGCTAGTGCACAGGCGATGGTCTTTCCACCACCAGGATTTGGTGATGATGGTGCCGATCGAAGCTTGCTATTCCAATACTTGGGTGAATCCAACCCACGATTCTAAGAGCATACTGATGCGAGCGAGTTGAAAATTGATGCTATGCATTGCTTTTGAGCATAAGTTTTATTACTATGTTTATTAGTAGTTATGGCTAATATTCCTGATAATAAAGAGCAGAAGAAATTAGGACTGAGCAAACCAATGTGGCGTCGTTGGGCTTTGGTCATTTTTGTAGTTGCTCTACTGATTGCTGGGGGTTGGTATGCGTATAGTCGGTATCAAATGCAAAAAGAATACGAGAAGTATGTTTTTTCTATCAATGAGAAAAAATATTTGCGTTCGGAATTTATTACCGAACATGCTAAGTCTGGTAATAACAAGATGAGCCAGTCAGATTTTATAGATAAATATTTAGATCTAAAAAAGAAGCAATATGTAGCTGAGAATAATAATATTCAAATCGATGCTGATGCTCTCAATAAAAAAGTAGTCGAGATATTTCCTGATCAGAAAAATGTTACCTATGATCAGCTTGACATAATAAGGCAAAAATCTGTTTATGATTCGGTGTTAATGAAGTCTATTGCCATAACTGCAGCAGGTAGCTATGAGGGCGCAGTCTTTATTCTTCCTTTTGATTCTCATATTACAGACTATGAGGGGCATCTCAGCTCACGCACTGATGGATCGAAGGCTATTGGTATTATTTCTGCTTATGATCCAGCGCAGGTCGAGGTTGATAAAAAGTATGCTATGGAGAAGGCACAGCACTATTACGATGGTATTAAGGATGGATCAATTTCTATCGATCAAGCTATCAAGGAAATTAAGGCGGATAAAAAGCTTCAAAATGTTAATTCAGCCAATCAAAGCACGACATTCAAAAGTACAGCCACATCAAGCTGGCGAGATATCATGCGCGCAGAAAGTATAGCTGATTATATTAGTGAGCAAAAAGCACCCATATTGAGTGATATTCGTACTGACCAAGCGAAGGTAACGAATAAAGGTCAGACAAGTACTGTAGATGCTCAATATTATTTCGTAAAACTATCCAAGGTACCTTCGAGTACAGCCAGCCAGGACGCAAATGCTTTGCAAGAGCAGATTAATAATCAAGTTAAACAACTTAAGGTGGTAGTGTATGAGCAAAAGTAGAGTTATAAATCTATCTATTCGCTTGGGCGCGCTAGTACTGATGGTGCTGATTGTTCAAATACTTAGCTTGCACAGCTCGAGCTCAAAAGCGTATGCCGCTTGTGGTATTGACTTTGGTACAGATTCAGCTCAGAAACAACAATATGGTGGACTAGTCGTAAACCTATTAGTGGTTGGTACCAATGGTGCAGAACGTGAAGCGCTCGGAAATATTGGCATGCGTTTTACAATGGATGGTAATACCCCGCCTGGTTATTGGGGAGCCGAGCTAGCATACTATGATCCAAATGGTGCCGATCCACATATCTCGAGTGGTGATATCCCACAAACTGGAGGTCATAATTTAGGTGAGCCATACTGTAATTATACTGGCGATGGTGCTGGTGTGGTATTAGGTACCGGAGGTGATAAGGCAGAATGGCTAATCGACTGCAATGCCAGCGTTCGAAATGGTGATCCGGGCTGGGCATATTATACTGGCTACGGCGTGCCAGATGGTGCGCGAGCAGGTGGTACTTGGCAAGTGGCACATGTGCAGGTGGCTAATAGTGCCAATAATGTTATTGGTCTGAGATATTATGAGCCTCAGGCGCCAGTTTATGGCTGGGCACAGTATCTTCCAACGGTTACCAGTCCGCCACTTTCTGCTGTTAATCCATTATTAAACAGTGATTGTGTGGTTGGTGGTTGGGCGCTCGACGGAGGTAATGCTTCTGCCAAGATTCGGGTCGATATTTATTGGGACCATAATAAAGATGATCCACTGCGAGGTCCACCCAATTCGGTTACCGCCAATCAATATTGGCCGGGTGTGGCTACTGACCCCGTGATAGCTCCACTAGGACCTGGTCCAGACGATTCTGCTACCAATCAAGGTCACGGCTACTTTACAACGGTTCCACCGAGCTTGCGTGATGGTAATCCGCACACCGCTTATGCATATGGAGTGCGATCTGACGGTACTTTAGTCGAGCTAAATTACACTCCAGCCAGACCAATCAGCTTTACTTGTGGGTCAGGTGGTGGTTCATCAACCTTTAAGCCGTGGCTACAGACTGGTAATAGTAATGTCTCTGCTTGGGGAGGAATAACTGGCCAGACCTTTGGTTCGCCAGCTGAGGGTCAACGACCAAATCAGATAACAGCAACCGATCCGGTGGAGGCGACATATCTGGTAATGGCAGCTTTACAACGTGGTTCGGATAAGAATAATGTTGATGCACTTACTGGGGTTTTCTGTAGTACAAATGGTTATATTTTAGGCTTAAATGCACCGACCGGATGTACAAATAATAAGCGGTATCAATTTGATGTCACTGAGGCATATACGGTTGATAATACTACAGGGCCACCACTGGGTTATGTCATGCAAAATTCAGGATCGACCATATCAGATTTACTCAACGGTACCAATGGCGAGGAAAGCGATATGATGAACACCAAAATGAATAATTGGCGTAATGAGGTAAATAATTGTTATCCGGGATGGATCCGGGAAATAAATATTAGTGGGAATACTATTGATGGTAGCGGTTTCTTCTCTGGCGGCAGTGCTCAGAAGTTTAGGACAACTCAATTTGCTGGTGGTGGTAATCCTACCAATCAGAATCTTAATCCTACTACAGGCTTACAGGCCAATAATACGGAATGTTTAAGTTCGGTATTGGCCGCTACCTCTCCTTCTGTATCGGGACTGCAAACATTTGACTTGGGTGGTCTGACGTTTGACCGTGGAGGACGGGTCACCTATTGGGTACGCCCTCGTTCTAGTTCGGGCTCTTACAGCGGGCGTGATGTCTATATCAGGAGTAATATCAATACTGATTTAAAGAACACCACAAGTTATCCATCGGGTGGACCGCAAAATGCACCGCAAATTGCAATTGTTGCGAGTGGCAATATCTATATTGATCCGAGTGTCACTAATTTAGATGCCAGCCTGTATGCTACTGGAAAGATTTTCTCTTGCTATCGACCGGCTAGCTCGTCGTTGCCAGGTCCAAAAGGTGGGTCATCAACTAACTACTATCGAAATAATGGTCCAACATGCAAAAATCAGCTAGTCATTCGTGGAAGTGTGATGGCACGCAGTGGCTTAGTATTGGGAAGGACTTATTTTTCAAATCCCGGCACCTTTACTAGCTCGGCAGAAAAAATTTATATACCAGGTCAAGCTTTAGCTTTCCCGCCTCTAGGGTGGAATAAAGACAATCTGGAGAAAAAGGAGAGCTTGAATATACGCTATCTGGATGTTTCCGAGGGCCCACGTTTTTAGGATCTATAATATGACTTTATTTGTACGAATATCTGAAAAAATGCTTGTTAGTTAGTATAGTTGTTATGGTATAATTGTTACGATGGCATTATTTCAGGAAGAAGATAATTTTTTCGGGTTAGATTTAGGCGCTAGTAGCGTCAAGCTTGTGCAACTCAAAGACATTCATGGTAAGCCAAGCCTGCTTACTTATGGCGACATTGAGATACCATTTGGCTTGCTTTCGAGTGACTCACCAGTCGACCTCGATAAATTATCGGAAATCATCAAGAAACTCGCCTCTGATGCTAGAGTTTCGACAAAAAATGTAGTTGCTGCTTTACCAGCTTCATTTGGCTATGCCTCTGTGATTACTACTCCTAAGCTATCGCACGATGAGCTCTCGAGCTCGATTCGCTTTCAGGCAGACAAGTATATCCCAATGCCAATTGAACAAGTCAAGCTAGATTACACCGTCATAGGACCTAAAGGATCTGGCGATGTGGACGAGCAGGAGGTTTTGCTAGTGGCTGCACCGACCAATCTGGCTAATAAGTATCTCAGTATCATCCAAAAAGCAGGCTTGGAGCTGATGGCTCTAGAGCTCAACGCCATCGCGGAGGCTCGAGCTCTCATGCCACCACAGTCGGGTGCGGCAGTGATAGTCGATATTGGTTCGATCGCAACTGACTTGGCAGTGGTTAGCAATCAAGTGCCACGCCTAATTCGTTCGCTCAATATCGGCTCACGTTCGATTACTCGGGTGGTTGGTCAAAATCTTGGTTTAGCACAGGATCAAGCTGAACAGTTTGTGAAAAAGTTTGGTATGTCACAGGCAAAGCTCGAGGCTCAGGTATATAAGGCAATCAAACCAATTATCGATAATCTAGCCGATGAGATTAAAAAGTCAATTCAGTTTTTCCAGGAACACAATGCAATAAAGGTGGAGAAGATTATACTGACTGGTGGGACTTCTGCTTTGCAAGATCTGCCACCATATCTGGCAAATGCTACTGGAGTGGTTGTGGAGATTGGTAATCCTTGGGTTAATGTTAGCTACCCGCACGAGCTCGAGCCAAAACTTAGCTCGATTTCCCTAAATTATTCAGCTGCCGTCGGGCTCGCAATGAGAGGAATGGGTTAGATGCAAGTATTAATCAACTTAGTACCAGAAGTACGATTAGTTAAGCTTAAGCAAAAGCGCAACAAAAGACTTCTGATGACTCTTACGATTTTGGCAGGAGTGGTAATGGCCACTGTCGCTGGTACTTTTATTGTGCTGATCATCGCCAATACGGCAGTTTATAAAGTCAATGAGGGCTCGATTAGGGATAAGAAGCAAGCCATTGCTGATATCAATAAAAATAATATGGAGCAAAATGCTGCAACTTTGCAAGAGCATTTGGCTTCATTTAAAACTCTCCACGAAAGCAGGCTATATGCTAGCAAGATTTTTGCCGAGTTTAGTCAGACGATTCAGCCCGAGGTGACGGTCAAGTCATTTGATTTGGCCGAGGGTAATGTTGTGACTGTGACTGGTACGGCCAAATCTAACCAAGATGTTAGTAAATTTGTCAACGCGATCGAAGGGTATGGCACGACCTACAAAAAGAAGCCAGATGCTGATCCGACTGATTATTTCTCCAATGTTGATATCACATCAATTGGTAAGGGCGGAGACGGTGGTGGTGTGACATTTTCTTTGACTTTTACAGCTAATGAGAGTGTTTTTAATAAAAGTAATCCGACCAAGGCGAGTGGGCAATAATTATGGATATGAAAACTGACAAAAAACAACTAAAGAAGGATAGCAAGAAGGCTGAGGTTCCAAAGACAGAAGTGTCTCTGGCGCAGGCTCAGACGGCCAAGCACTTCTACTTGATCACGAGCTTGATACTCGCAGTCATTATCATTGGTGGTGGCTACGCTTCATATAAACTATTTAATTCTTACATACATAAAAGTAATGAGATTAAGGCCCAGGATAAATTGATTCATAGTCTCAATCAGAAAAAAGAAGACCTTGAGACTCTCAAGGTACCTTATGCCAATATTACCAATTCAAATGGTGGCACGGGTAGTGATGCCGATGCAATTTTGCGTGCTTTACCCGTCACAGAAGACTATAAGTCACTCATCGCCATGCTAGAGAATATCGCCAAAGTTAGTGGTGTGTCGCTTGATTCGGTTTCGCGAACCTCTGGTAGTAGCACCGCCGTGGCCGCCACGCCAGCACCAACTTCAACAGCTGGTGGTAGCACATCCACCTCTGGCAGTAGCACTTCATCCTCTGGGGCTGGGGCACCACAGCAACCGCAGGAGCTGGTATTTTCGGTTAGTATCTCTGGACCGTATGAAAAAATTATTCTCTTCCTTGAGAATACCGAAAAATCAGCCCGGGTGATTAATTTCAAGAGTATGCAGATTAGTAGCAATAGTGAGGGTGGTAAGGATATTAGAGCTAGCTTAACCATGAAGACATACTATCAGGCACCGGCTGATATTAGCTCAACTCAGGAGGATCTCAAGTGAAAAAGAAGGATATCATAACACTGGTCATAGCCATTGCTATCTTTATGGTAGCCGGTGGAGTGATTTATCGCTACATCGTACCACCTTCGAAAAATACTGGCATTAAGGTAGAAGTACCACGCCCAGTTGTGCCTGAATTTGATACTGCAACGATTGAAGGGGTATTAAAGAACAAAGATCAGGTACAAGATTTTACTCCAGATATCAGTCCTGACGCTAACGCCCAGCCGAAGCCAATTGTTCAGTAGGAGCCATCATGCTGACTAGTGACATGGAAAACAAAATTGAGGACTTCATCATTAAGTATGACCTTGTTAGTAGGCAAGAGCTAACGAAACTACGGGACGAGGCGAAGCGGCAAAATAAGCCATTAGTACAGTACTTAATTGAAAAAAATGCTATCAGCGAAGAAGATAGCACTAAGATTAATGCCTTAATTACGCATATTCCTTATGTTGATCTAAAAGATAAGTCTGTTCCGACTGAAGTATTAAACATTATTCCCAAAGATATTGCCACCACTTATATGGCGGTACCATTTGGCTTGGTGGATGGCCAGCTCAATGTCGCGATGGTGGATCCGACTAATTTGCAGGCGGTTGACTTTATCACCCGCAAAACAGGTCACGTTGTAAATGCCTACATGACTACCAAAGAAAACGTCATGCGTATCATCGATACCTACCAGGCAACCCTTGATGTGCACGTTGTTCAGCAATTGGGTGAGCAGGCCGCTAGCAGTACTAAAGCCGAAGAAAAGCTCGAAGGTTCGACCAAAAAGGCTACCAGTGGGCAGGCTATCGAGGTACAAAATTTCGTTCAGGATGCGCCTATCACCAGGGCACTAAATACAATATTTGAGTATGCCATTAGCTCAAAAGCATCAGATATCCACATCGAGCCACGTCAGAAAGAGTTAAAGATTCGTTTTCGAATTGATGGCCTCTTGCAAGATACTATGACACTACCCAAGACAATTGAGCCAGCTTTAATATCACGGATTAAGATTTTATCAAACCTCAAGATTGATGAGCATC
>CAZCIH010000008.1:0-4306 GCA_964498855.1 uncultured Candidatus Saccharibacteria bacterium
GGTTGGTCGATTTGAGGAAGCTCAAAGCCAGATACGTCAATCAGCCAGGATACTGCTCCTGGCCGACGACGCAACAGGCTTGGCACTGACTCGGATCTCGCGAGCGATAGTGTACTATCGTTGGAGTCAGGCAATAGCCGATCAGAGCAAACGGTCGATGCTGTTGCACCAGGCGCAGAACGGACTCAAAAGGTCCGTTGGTATACTCGAAACGTCACAGCAGTACTATAAGCTCTTCGAGGCTTTGCTTAGGCAAGCCGAAGTATGCATCGCACTTTTCGAGCTCGAGGGAGAGTGGTGCTGGCTGGCAGTGGCAGGTGATGCCATCATTGCCAGTCGAAGGGTGGCCGTCTTCGGCTCTGTTGAAGAGCTTGAGCGTGCCGATACACTGTGGCGACAAGTCAGTCAGACAGTCTATCACACGGAGGTAGCACATGGTTGAAATCAGTGGCTTTGAGGGTCGAGTGAAACGAGCTGGAGATGAGGTCGAGCGACTGATCGCTGAGCAAATCGGCGTCGTGTCGGCCACGATGCCCAGCTCGAGGGCACCCCACCAGATCGTCCTACATACCACTGAGGAAGTGGATTTCAGCCTTCTGCCTCGACGCATCGAAGGTTTTGATGTCTGCACCGACCGTGATGAGGACGAGATCGACCAGCCACGTCTTTGGGTGGTGGCCAGTAATGGCTGGAGACGACCTCGCTACGACCCGACCCATCCTCTCTTTCAAAAGAGAGGCTAGTCCTTCCAAATGAAAACGCTAGCGGGAGGGATGAGCATGATATATTGCTCGTCTCTCCCGCTCCTACCCCAGTTGATTAAACGAAAACAATTAGTCAGTTGAGATAGTAGCTACACAATAAAGACCCCATTTGAATTGGGGTCTTTATTAATTTTAGCTTACAAAGCAAAGTTTACATCATGCCCGGCATACCGCCACCCATGCCACCCATGCCTCCAGCACCAGGTGCCATTGGCTCTTCCTTCTCGGGCAAATCAGCCACGGCCGCCTCGGTTGTTAGGAGCATAGCCGCCGCACTCGCTGCATTCACCAAAGCGCTTTTTGTCACCTTGACCGGGTCGATGATGCCACGCTCAAGCATATCGGCCTGCTCATTTTTGGCGAAATCCCAGCCAATTTTCGCATCATTAGTGTCGGTCACAGCTTTCAGGATCAAAGCTACATCGCTAATGCCAGCATTTGAAGCAATCTGTCGTAAAGGTGCTTCTAAAGCCTGAATGACAATACGTACACCAATCTGCTCTTCCTCATCGAGCTTAAGTCCGTCTAGACGACTAGCAATTTTAGCTAGAGCCGCCCCACCACCAGGCACAATGCCTTCAGCCACAGCCGCCTTGGTTGAGTTAATAGCATCCTCTATCCGAAGCTTTTTCTCTTTGAGCTCCACCTCAGTGGCAGCTCCCACTCGGATAACAGCCACGCCACTCTCGAGCTTAGCCAGCCGCTCCTGCATCTTCTCTAGCTCGTACTCCGAGGTGATAGTTTTCATCTGAGCCTTAATCTGAGCAACACGTTCTTTTAATGCCTCAGCACTGCCCTTACCTTCGACAATAGTAGTGTCATCTTTAGTGGCGATAATTTTGCGAGCCTCACCAAGCATTTCTACGCCGGTGTCCTCCAGCTTCAAGCCTAGTTCCTCGGTCACTACCTGGCCACCCGTTAGTACTGCGATATCCTCGAGCATGGCTTTGCGACGATCACCAAAGGCTGGTGCTTTGACCGCCAGAGCGTTAAAGGTACCGCGCAATTTATTGAGTATCAGTGTTGTCAATGCCTCGCCATCAAGATCTTCGGCAATAATCACCAAATCTTTCTTGCCTTCAGCGGCCAGTTTTTCTAAAAGTGGTAGTAGTTCTTGAATCGAGCTTATCTTTTTATCAGTAATCAAGACAGGTGCATTATCATAAACTGCCTCCATCCGCGTCGTATCTGTTACCATGTATGGACTTACGTAGCCCTTATCTAGTTGCATACCTTCAACCACATCTTTTTCTAGCCCTAATGTTTGACTCTCTTCCACTGTCACGATACCATCCTCGCCGACCGTATCCATGACCTCAGCGATCAGCTTGCCAACTTCCTTATCATCGGCTGAAATTGATGCCACATCGGCTATTTCATGGCCTTCCTTGACCGGCTTAGCGATCTCATCAAGCCCTTCAACTACCTTGACAGTGGCCTTCTCAATACCACGGCGAATTGCCATCGGATTAGCACCGGCTGCCACATTTTTTATCCCCTCTTCGATGATGGCTTGAGCCAATACAGTCGCAGTCGTCGTACCATCACCAGCCTGGTCATTAGTTTTGCTGGCAACTTCTTTAACAATCTGAGCACCCATGTCTTCAAATGGATCAGACAGCTCAATCTCTTTGGCGATAGTCACTCCATCATTGGTAATCACAGGGGAACCATATTTCTTACTCAAAACCACATTGCGCCCTTTCGGTCCAAGCGTAGCCTTTACAGTATTAGCAAGCTGATCGACACCGCTCTTTAGCTTTTTGCGTGCCTCTTCTGAAGCAATAATCTCTTTTGCCATTATTTAGCCTCCTTTACAATCGCTAGAATATCTTCTTCTTTAGCAATCAATACCTCAGTGCCATCAACTTTAACATTGGTCGGTCCGTACTGACCATACAGCACCAAATCACCGGCCTTAACTTCCTTGACGTCCTTACCAACTGCCAGGACTTTGCCCTCGCTAGGCTTTTCTTTGGCACTGTCTGGCAAGATAATGCCAGCGGCACTCACTTCTTTAGCTTCAACTTGTTCCAAAACAAGCCGATCAGCCAATGGTTGCAGCTTCATACTAATCTCCTTATTTTTACTTAACACACATAAATTACTCAAAAACTTGGATTTAGCACTCTAAGTGTGTGAGTGCTAATTATTAGTCTAAATCAATGTCTATCGCCCGTCAAGCACTAAGATACTCGATTGAATTTGCTTCTGATCTGCTCATATTTGGTGGCGATTTCTTCACTTTTATCCAGTGCATGAAGATTTATAATATCAGGCCGCACTCTTATAAAAGCCTGCTGGCTATGAGTTTTAGGCTGCTTCGATGTGTGTTTGAGATGCACCCTATAGCCTCGGTCGTCGATCTTATCAAGCATATGAATACCATTGGCATAAACATGGATGTCAGTCTTTGGCCAAATATAATTTGGCAAGGCGTGAAAAGTGTAGCCATCACGCTTAAGCAAACCATACCAGATCGAAGCGCCATAGACTGGCTTGGCCATTGTCAGCCAGTAGAGCAAATGTGGCTGGTTTTGCTTCATAAGATCTTTTTTAGTATCAATGCCAGAGGTCGTCAAAAACATCCCTAAGCTAAATTTTGCCGCTTTCTTGTTTGCAGTTTCTAACTGCCCAACTAGCCTCAAGCCATACATCAAAATACCTTTGGCTAGATAAATACGGTTGGGCTTGGTGATAATCAGCAGGTCAATATCGCTCTGCTGGTGCACGTTACCCATTGCTACACTATTGACCACCACAACTGACTTCACAAAAGGCAACAATCGAAAATAATAGCTCCAGCGTCGAGCTTTGGCTAATAATTTGGCCTGGCGTTTGGCTAACTCATCCCGGTTATCATACTTTACACCCTTAAGGCCTAAATAATCACCGATGATACGTAGCTGACCAGATTTAATCAGCTCCTTGATGGCGTTGCGAACTGCCAAGTGGCCAGTGGCAAGTGGTAATAGCAGATTAACTTCAGCCTCAGCTAGGGGTAGGCGGAAGACCGCAAAATAAGCCAGCAGATTAATAATAGCTGCTTTAAGCTCCATATTGATTTATGCCTTGATTAGAGCTAGTAGCTCGTCCGTCTTTTCCTTGGTCAGTGCTTCTGTACCACTTTCAACATTTAGCCGCAGAAAAGGCTCAGTATTACTCGGTCGGAGATTAAACCACCAGGCGCCATAGCGCACGGTCAGTCCATCGAGCTCATCCTGTTGACCGCTGTGATAATACTCTTTGACACGCTTCAAAGTGGCCACCTTATCAGCAACCTCGATATTTATCTCACCCGAATCAGCATAACGGGCGAAGGGTGCGATTAATTCAGATAGTTTCTGGCCAGATCGACCAATAATAGAAATGGCCCGCAAGGCAGCAATTAGACCGCTGTCAGCAAAATAGTTATCCTTAAAGTAAAAATGGCCAGAGTGTTCAACCGCCAGCTCGGCACCAGTCGCACGCATTTGAGCTTTTATGAAAGAGTGGCCGACTCGAGTCCGCTGAGCATGTCCGTGCAGAGCTGAGACGGTTTC
>CAZCIH010000008.1:4316-12789 GCA_964498855.1 uncultured Candidatus Saccharibacteria bacterium
ACTATATTTGAAGTAATCACATTATACAGAATCGTGGCACCAGGGTGGTCCTCCAGAGTCGCTCGAGCTAGCAATGCACCGAGCAAACTAGCGGGCACAGTCCGACCACGCTCATCGACTAAAAATGCCCTATCACCATCGCCGTCAAAAGCTACCCCCAAATCGAGCTTTTTCTCTTGTACCAAATCACTTATATCAACCATATTTTCTGGCAGTAGCGGATTGGCCACGTGATTAGGAAAAGTGCCATCTAGCTCAGTGTAAAGGGCTTCGATTTGGAGAGGGGTCTTGGTACGTAGAGCGGGCAAATCAATCGCTGCCATGCCGTTACCAAAATCAAAACCGACTTTTAGAGGAACCTCAATTGGTCCGGCCAGCTTGAGAGCATGAGTAGTCCAATCGTCTAGGATGTCGTGGGCTAATCGCTTCCCACCAGGACTAGCTGAGTTGTACTTATCTTCGCGCAGTGCTTGCTTAATCTGCTCCAGCCCACTATCTGTACCAATTGGAACCACACCCTTGCCTGTCAGCTTGATGCCATTGTATTGGCCTGGATTATGACTAGCTGTCACCATCGCTCCACCCGCCAAACCATACTTGCCAACGGCAAAATAAATCATGTCGCTGGTGCATTGATTAATATCCTTTACCTGGCGCCCCTGAGTAATGAGGCCAGCTATTAGCGCCTGAGCCAAGTGGGCTGAATCGGGACGCATATCACGCCCCACGGCCACTTCACCTTCAGGCAAGAAATCGGCCAGAGCCCGGCCAATATTATGCACCACCTCGGCGGTCAGTTCATTATTCGAAACTCCTCGAATATCGTAGGCTTTAAAAATATCTTCAGCAAACTTCATAGCTATTCACCATTGTAGCAGATGCAACGAGAGACAAAATGGTACATTTTATTGATTTGGTGATTACCAGAACAAATTTTTCTTTACCCGAGCGTAGAGTCGATTATAGAGTCCTTCATACTTGCGCCATTGTCGGTACTTCGAGCTCAGTGGCAAATCCCAGCAGCCGACAAACTCGGTCACATCTTCGGAGAACATCCGTTTAAAAGAATACAATCCGGCTTGATGATGATTCGGATTATCGAGCTCACTTTTGGGCGGGACCGCTACCATGTCATACTCGCATGCACCGCGACTCTTGGCCCAGCGAATTGCTTCCCACTGCAATAAATATGGCGCCATCAGATTGCGCTTGATCGGAAAACTACCGCCATCCTTATAATATGCACGCTTGCCAAAGATTGTCGCATAGACACCAGCTAGCACTTCGCCCTCGTGGCGAGCAACAAAAAATTGCGCCATATTAGCTTGCCACAACGCCTCCCAGTAGCCGGCGAAATAGTCTTTTTGACGCAAGAAAAAGCCAGCTCTGTCTTGGGTCGCACTCATTAATCGATACATCAAATCAACCCCAGCCTCATCCATCGGCAATCGCTCGACTTTTACACCACGTTTTTCGGCCAGACGGATATTATAGCGAGTCTTTTGCTTGAAGCCGGCCAATATAGCCTCCTCATCAGCATTAATATCAACAATAATGGTAGCTTTAAATTGCAAATCGCCCTTTGCCTTGTCATAGCCAAGTTGCTTCAGGTTGAGCATACCTTCCTCGATCTCTGGCTCAATTTTTAGCAGTATGGCTGAGCTATCGTGAGCACGCAAAAAGTCGACTATTTGCTTGGTAAAGGCTTTGATTGTTGTTGCCACTTTCTGGTTCGACTTAGCATCACTAGATAAACCCGGGCCCTTAGGACAATAATATATCGTCCCTATGCCTGAGACTGACTTGGCAATGAGCTGAACTGCGATTTTGCTTTTATCATGCTCAAAAATGAGGCGCAGTGGTCGCCAGCCAAAGCTACTTTTAAACTCTCCCCACTCATATGATTGATAGATATGCCCACCGTCCGGATTGGCCAATACTAACTCATTCCACTCGGCGATCTCCTCATTGCTGGCTTGTCTAATCATTTATTAACATCCATTCGTCGCAACCGGCGATATGCGCTGTAAATGCCATATTTGGTCTTTTTGACCGGAATGTCCCAGGTGCCTAGCGTATGCACCTCTTCACCGCCAAATGCTTTCTTAAAAGCTGTGATACCAGCCCAAGGGTGATTGGGGTTGTCATTGGGAGCAATACCCCAGAAGTCAAACCGTTCCAAGCCAGCTGCTTTAGCTTCGAGTATCATCGTCCAGACGCTATAGACCGAAGCTTTATAATGCCGATTCAGCGCCTGATCATTACCAGTATGAGCATAATAACGACAGCCACCCCAGTCGTATATCAGCGAGCAACTAACTGGCTTGCCCTCACCATAAGCAATGTAAAACTTAGCCACTCCTAGCGGGATGAGAATTTCAGCCATCTTTCGGTAGTACCAATCTGGAAAATTAGTAATCTGAGCATGTCGAGCCGTGTCGTGCATTAGTCGCAAAAAAATCTCTATCGAGGCCGGATCATCGCTCGCCTTCACCTCGAGACCACGTTTAGTAGCAGTATTGACTCGGTTCCGATGGCTCGATGATAAACCACTTTTAATTACTTCCTCAGGTTGTGTCAAATCAAGTATCAAAGTAGCTTCAGGCTCAAGGGCGTGGATTGGCCTACCGCCAAATTGCTTAATTGCCTCTTGCCCTATCTCACCGATAGGCTCCAACCGTACAAAATCAACTCCACGAGCCCTGCCGGCACGAACAATACTGTCCAGCGCTTTGGCTGCATTGTTATTTATAATGGGGCCATATGGAGCCATCAGGTAACTAATACCACGTGATTTGCGCCCAAAGGCCTGCCAAAGCCAGCCATCACCCTGATCTCGCCAGCCTCGCCGGCCACAGGTCTGCTGAAACTTCGCCCAAGCTGATGACTGCAAAATACCACCGCCAAGCTGGTGTACTGAGTCGTCCCACTCTTGAGAATTGCTCTGTTCTTCCATTACAGTATATTCTAGCAAGCAATCCGGATTTGAGATAGCACGTCATTTCACTCCAAAAGCTTTACTAGCCTGGATAAATCCTTAAGAATATACCCATGAATATACTAGCAATCGAATCTAGTTGTGATGAGACCGCCGCGGCGGTGATTAGAGACGGTGAGCAAATTTTAAGTAATGTCATTAGCTCGCAAATTGATCTGCACTCGAAGTTTGGTGGAGTCGTGCCAGAAGTGGCGGCTCGCAGTCATATCGAGGTAATCATACCTGTTATCGAAGAAGCTTTGGAAGAAGCCAGCTGCCAATGGAGTGATATCGACGCCATCGCCACAACGCGTGGCCCAGGCTTAATTGGCTCACTGCTCATCGGCAGTCTAACGGCTCGTGTTTTAGCCAATACCTACAATAAGCCTCTCATCGGCGTCAATCATATCATCGCTCATGCTTTTGCTTCCTTTTTGACCGAAAATCCACCTCAATTCCCGCTGTTAGCTTTGACCGTCTCCGGTGGCCACACTGCCCTCACGCTCTACCAGGAGGATCTTAGCTATGAAGTCTTAGGCGAAACCAGGGATGATGCAGCCGGTGAGGCATTCGATAAGGTGGCCAAACTACTCAATCTCCCCTATCCAGGCGGGCCTGCCATTTCTCAGGTAGCTAATGCCGGCAATCCAACAGCCTACAAATTCCCCGAGGCAAAGCTAGGCCCTGACAGTCTAGATTTTAGCTTTTCCGGACTCAAAACGGCAGTTTTGCGCCAAGTCCAGCAGTTAACTGGTGTCAATCCAGCCAATCTGGATCATCGGCCAAATTATAAACTCGACCAAAAGACCGTTGCAGATATCGCTGCCTCTTTTGAGGCTACAGTGGTCAATACCCTTGTCAATAAAACCAGGCGGGCAGATGAAAAATATCATCCAGCCAGCATCGTAGTCGGTGGTGGCGTGGCTGCTAATCGCCATTTGCGTAACCGTATGCTCGCAGTATTTCCCAAGGCCCATTTCGTCCCGCCAGTTCTCTGCACCGACAATGCCGCCATGATAGGTGCGCTGGCCTATCGTATGTATAAGCAAAATATTATCACCAAACCAGCTGAACTTAGCGCCGACTCAAGCCTGGAAGTTTTGTGAGTATAAAGCGGTAGCCCGCCCCTTTTAAGTAGGGCGGGCCGTTGGATATAAGCAAAAAAAAAGAATGTTTCTCTTTGCTTTTGGTTTTGCTCTAGCTCTTGAAGGGGCTAGAGCCGCGAGAGGTGACGAACGACCTCAGAGACACCGAAGCAGCGTCTGCCAAGGTACTCAATGGCGATGAAGTAGCCATCGTACTCCCGGTCGAGAGTTGCCAGGTGTGGATACACCACGGTTTGTGTGGATGCGATCCGACCCTGCACCAATTCGACGCAACTCCGCGTCCGCTCATCGAGATCCTGGTATGGCCTCGAGAGCAGAATCAAGGCTGTATCGGCCTGCACCCGGAACTCATCCATCAGTCCGATGGCGTCCATGATGGGCAGACCCTTGGTCTTGCGATACTCAAGTATTCCAACCATCGATCCCCCAATACAATTTGGAGCTACTTGTGCGTTGCCCATTCTACCACTGGTGAGTCCATAAGTAAATAGCGCTTATCCTAGTATTTTGGCCATATTTCTTGTACGCTTTTTAGTAGAATTGATTAGATAGAACAATGGAAAAAGCCTACAAGCCATCAGAATTTGAAAGTAAGCTCGCCCGGCGCTGGGAAGAAGCTAATGCTTTCGCGCCAGCTGGAGATAAGACTAAAAATCCCTTCTCTATCATCATGCCACCACCCAATGCCAACGGCAGCCTGCATGCTGGCCACCTTATGTATGTGGTCGAAGACATTGCCACCCGCTATCATCGCATGCTTGGCGAGCCGACTCTTTGGCTACCTGGCACTGATCATGCTGCAATCGAGACTCAGGTGGTTTATGAAAGGATTTTGGAGAAAAAGGGACAGAGCCGTTTCGATCTGGGGCAAGAAGAATTCTACCGTCAGGTGATGGATTTTACTCGCTCTCACCAGGGAACGATGATTTCACAGATGAAATCAATGGGCTTTTCAGCAGATTGGAATAAGCTCAAATTTACTCTCGATGAAGATATTATCAAAATAGTTTATGATACTTTTTCCAAATTGCACGATGATGGCTATATCTATCGTGGCAATCGTATTGTCAATTGGTGCCCTCGCTGTGGTGCAGCTTTTGCTGATATCGAGCTAGACCATATCGAAAAGCGTGATGCCATGTATACGCTTGATTATGGTGTGATACAGATAGCCACCACTCGCCCAGAGACGATATTTGCCGATGTAGCAGTAGCTGTCAATCCAACCGATAAGCGTTATAAAGAGCTTATCGGCCAAACCGCTACAATCCCGATTATCAACCGAGCTATCCCGATTATTGCTGATGAGCATGTTGACCCATCGGCTGGGAGTGGTGCGCTAAAAGTTACCCCAGCTCATGATTTTAATGATTTTGAGATCGGTCAGCGTCATGACTTACCCCAGATAAGCGTTGTGGACCAATCTGGAAAGCTAGTCAATGTATCCGAAGCCTATGCTGGCTTAACTACCGAACAGGGGCGAGAAAAAATTGTAGCGGAGCTAAAAAAATCTGGCTTACTCATCAAAACCACTCCCCTGACCCACGCTGTAGCCATCCATGACCGTTGCAAGACTGTGATTGAGCCACTTTTATCAGAGCAATGGTTTATGCGTGTTGGTGAGTTAAATAAGCCAGTCATAAAAGCGATTGAGAGTAATCAGGTCACCTTCTACCCAGCTCGTTTCAAAAAAATCGCGCTCGATTGGCTCAAGCAAGAGCATGATTGGTGTATCAGTCGGCAAAACTGGTGGGGTATTCGCATACCTGTTTACTACCAGACAAATCATGACCCACAAAAAAAGCCCTATATCGTCGCTATAGATGAAGCGAAAGCTGAAGAATATTATGGCAAGGGCAATTACCGAGCCGAGACAGATATTTTCGACACCTGGTTTTCAAGCTCACAATGGCCTTATGCCACACTCAAAAGCACTGGCGACTTTGAGCAGTACTACCCCACTAGCCTAATGGCCACCGCCCGAGATATTTTGCACAAATGGGTCACTCGTATGATTATGTTTAGCCTCTATTCGACTGGGCAAATACCATTTGAAAAGGTCTATCTCTGGGGTATGGTAACTGACGAAAAAAAGCAAAAATTATCAAAATCTAAAGGTAATTATGATGACCCGATGAAGATCACAGCCGAATATGGCACCGATGCCTTACGGCTAGCGCTTTCAATTGGTATCACTCCTGGAAATGACGGCACTATATCTGAAGCTAAAATCCGAGGCCAACGCAATTTTGTTAATAAAATCTGGAATATCGCTCGTTATGCACGGGGCCAATTTGAAACCACTGGAGAGAATATTGACTTCTCGGCATTACCAGCCCCCCTCCCCCATTCATCCGCCGATCACTGGATATTGTCGCGCCTTAAGACTACCATCAAGTCTGTTAGCAAAAACCTCGACACTTTAAGATTTTCTGAAGCTGGCAACACCCTCTATCACTTCATCTGGGACGACCTGGCCGATCAGTATCTCGAAGCCTCAAAAAATCAGCCCAACTCCCCGCTGTTCGCCTACGTACTAGCCACCTGCCTAAAGCTAATTCATCCTTTCACACCCTTTGTGACAGAAGCAATTTGGCAAGAATTTACTGCCCCTAAGAGCTTGCTAATGACCGAACGATGGCCGAACGAGAAGATCACTTTTGACAGTGCTAAGGCAAAGGCTTTTGAGATAGAAATCAAGCAGATACTAGCAGAAAAAGCAATTGAAGCAAAAGCTCATCAGAGGGCTTCTCTCAAACGTGAAATCTCTGCCAAACTGAATCTAATCCAATTATCCAAAGCTAAGCTGGATAATAAAAACTTTATTAAAAACGCACCAGAGCAGATTGTGACAGGGGAGAGGAAAAGATTGGATGAAGCCAAGGCCAGCTTAGAAAAACTGAAAGCAGAACTAGAAAAACTGAGCTAGTCAATAGCGACTGTGAGTGGGGCTATATTGGCAATTAGATGATAAAATGTTGTTATCAGCAAGCTAAAGAGTTTTATTTTGAATAATCCCCGAAAAGAGAATTTTTTACTTATTGCCATTCCAGTCCTATTTTTGACAGCTCTAGCTATAGGTATTAATTGGCCACAGATAGCCCGTGCCCGCAATCAAGCAGTGGACAATCTTATTAACCGTGCAGATCAATCACTGATAGCCGGTGACAGGCAAGAGTATTTACTCTATTTGCGTCAAGCCTCATTGATAAGTCCATCAGATCCCAGGCCCCGAATATTGCATGCCCAATATTATCGACAAATCGGCGATCTCGACACTGCCCTGGCTATTTATAAGGATGGGCCAGAGCCAAGCTATATCTATCTGGGCAACTTAGCTCTCGCTAATCAGAACTGGCCACAGGCAATGGCATATTTTGATCGTTCAATCCGCGATAAACGAATTGCACCCGGATTGGCCGGCAAAGCAATAGCACTATTTAACCTCAAGCAGGTCAAGCAGGGTTGTGATGCCGCGAAAGAAGCCTATCGGCTTGACATCAATGCACCATCGGCCGAAAAAGTAGCCAAAGTGTGCGCAGTACTATCAAATGAAGTAGGGGAGGGGGCTAATATTTTAAAGCTCGATACACAAAGGCTTAGCACAAAACGAGGCCGAGCAAATTTCTTGATTGAAAATGGTGCTGTTGTTATAGGGGAAAACGAGCTCGAGAGCAGCTCGGAAAATACACCTGGTGACTGGCTTCTCTTGGCCCATTTGGCGATGGAAAGAAGCGACTATGACAAAGCTTGGCTTAGGGCAGAGCAAGGATTAAAGCAGGTGCCAGCGGATGCTAATTTATTACAAATCGCCATAGACATCAAGCAAAAATTGGCAGACCAAAGTAGTGGACAAAAGCGACAAAACTACGAATCAGAGAAAAATCATTTTGTCAAACTCAAAGAGCTCATTCCACGCTAAATTGTGCGACCATCCACGTGAATCTAGCCTCAAAATCAAGGCACCTTACAATTTTTAAAGATTTTTTTGTGAGATTTTACAGTGGGTTATTTCACGGGCTAAAATATTGAATACATATCTTGGTCAATCAGTCCTAATGCTTGTTAGTTTTAGCCTCAAAATGTATAATAACGACGTCCTGTTAAAGCTGTAAAAACCAAATTGTGAAGTGCTCAATATATTTGAGATTAGAAACGAGACGTAAGTCGAAAAAGTTATCGATAGATGACTCTCACCGGCTGGAGTACTCGTCATCAGCGAGGAGAGGTACCCAAGAGGCTGAAGGGGCTGGTTTGCTAAACCGGTAGGTCGGCGAAAGTTGGCGCGAGGGTTCGAATCCCTCCCTCTCCGCCACGTCATTAATTAAGCCTTCACCAAAAAATGAAAAGAAACAAAAAAATTATTATTTCCTTGGTAGTTTTATCGCTT
>CAZCIH010000009.1:0-5710 GCA_964498855.1 uncultured Candidatus Saccharibacteria bacterium
TGTCCAGGGTTCGAGTCCCTGATGGCCCTCCAAAGATACATAACAGATACATTTAGTTCCGCGATACAGACACCATTATATCCCTGTACTGATTTGTATCTGTTGCTTAGTTCCACTCTCTTGTGCCTTCATTGTTTGGTATAGTTAGATTATGAAAACCGTGTTATTTGTTCCTGGTTTCCGCGAAGATATCAGCAGTCGTGATTATAAAAGTACTATTGCCGCTATTGAAAGCAAGGGTTATAAGGTTGAGTTCGTACCTATTAACTGGTTAAGAACTACCATCCATGATTGGACTAAGGAATTGAACGAGGTATATTCAAATTATGATGTTGCAGAGACGATACTAGCTGGCTTCTCCTATGGTTCCATGACCGCCTTTATGGCTACTACGAGGAGGAACCCGTATGAATTGTGGCTTTTCTCTTTTTCACCATACTTTTCTGATGACATAACGGAGATGAAAAAATCTTGGCTTTCAAATATTGGTCTTCATCGCGCCAATTCTTTCAGAAAGCTTGACTTCAACACACTTGCCAAAAAAATAAAGTGCAGAACACTCATACTTGTTGGCGAGGTAGAGGCAATAAAGTACCCATTGATTAATAGACGCTCCCTACTTGCACATGATAAGATTGCAAACAGTAGGCTTGTAACCGTAAAAGGTGCCGACCACGATATTACTGACAAGAACTATATCTCTGCCATCACAGACGCAATATAAAGTCCCGCTCTGCTATCTGTTAAAGTTGCTATCTGCAAAACTAAGGCCCTCCACGAAAGAACTGTATTAGTTAAAAACTTGATCGTGGAATATATTTGATAATAAAATGCTTGTGTTCGTTTTTTGTTTGTATTATTATTAATTCATGACCGAATATTATACGAACTACCTCCAATCTGATTTAGTCAAATCTTTCCACGGCCCTCATGAGATTCATGTCTCGGTCAAACCTTCTACGACATCAATTGATAAATTTACCCAAACTTGCTCACTACTTGGGATTAAAGCTCAGGTGATATATAATGCTCGGCCTAAAATGCCCTCACTCGTTGATTTTATTACTGTCTCTCAGTTGAAATGCTCAACCCCTAGAGCCTGGCAGGAGATGAAGCGGATCTCCACTGCATTAAGACAATCTGGCTACACCGTGATCAGAGAAAAAATTGAGACCGTACCGTGGCATCCCCTAGCAAAGAGTATTGACCAAGTTGCCAGCCAAGCCTATGGTTTATATTTCGAGAGTCATCTCAAGATCAACCGCCCACTCAAAAAAATGCTTTACAGAAAGATTTTTACACCAGATGCTCCACTCTACCTGTCAGCCTCGTACCGCAATATCCATCGCCAAACCTTCGCCACTTTCCGGCGCTACATGATGAATAAAACTAATTTTCAAAAAGAACTGGATAAAATCTACATCAATCTATCAATATCGCTGGATATTGAAAAGCCGACCACCGAGCTTGCCATCTACGACTCCAACCCCACCCATGACAATAAATGGATTCGCGCCTTTACTTTTCTCCAGCTGTGATTGAAAAAATACTGATTTTAAGGTATAGTGAGGCGGTTATTATTTACTTACCTAGCACCACGGGGTGTGGCGCAGTTGGCTAGCGTGCCTGGTTTGGGACCAGGAGGCCGGAGGTTCGAGTCCTCTCACCCCGACCAGTTGATCGATGTTCGAACCCCGGGCGCGGGAAACCGCCCCGGGGTTTTTGTCGTACTTGTACCTCTTATAGTCACCTGATAATATTAAACCATAAGCATTAACACCAACATGATAACTCAACAGCTACTCGACTTTATTAATCAACAAAACCAGCTCGGTGTACCGCCTGACCAGATTAAAGTTGGCCTGCTAGCCTCTGGCTGGCAAGAGGCTGATATCGACCAAGCCATGATGGCAATGAATATCCCTCTAGCCAATACTCAGACACAACCTCCTCAACAACCAACCACACAGTACCCCACTCAGCCCACCCAACCACCTTATTACCAAGCAACGCCAGACTATTCGGCTGCGCAGTATTCCCAATATGGCAACGAGACGCCACAATCATCTTCGAAGAAAATGATTATCATAGTTGCTGCAGCCATCGGGGTTCTACTCCTAATCGGTGGTGGCGCGCTAGCGGCTGTTTCTCTTTCTAAATCTCGCCAGGCCGCCAAGCCAACCGCCCAGCCGTCCACTACCGCTACCGCGAGTCCAGCCAGTAGTGCGTCCTCGGAGCAGCTAACTTTTGCCAGCAAACTAAAGGCCTGCGAAAAATACAAGGGTCAATTCACCCACCTCCTAACGGGTGAAAAAATGAATCGTGAGATTACCGGCCTGGTTGATAATAAATGTAACTACATCGAGCAAATGCCCAATGGTGGCCAGATGAACTGTAAATATACCCAAACCCAGCGCGAAGCAGCAGCTAATTATTATAAATTGACCGCCACAGATAGTGGTAATGTCAGCTCCGAAACTAAAACAGATCCCGTCACAGGGGAATCCAAGACCGTCACAATAATAAATGGCAAGGAAGTGGAGAATCCACTCAATACATACATGATGGACGGTACCTGTGTGATATCTGGCTATGGCCAAACCAGCGAAACCGGAGAGTGAGACCTACACAAACTACAAGAAATGCTTGGCTCGTTACGCCTAGAGCTTGAAAATCAAATTATTCAGTATATCATCTAGTTATGGAACAATTTATCGCTCAAAATTGGTGGCTAATCGCCATCACTATAATCTGGAGTGCAGCTTGGAAGGCAATCGCTCTTTATATGGCTGCTCGACTGGAGCAAAAGGTGTGGTTTGGGGCACTTTTTATACTGAATACCTTTGGTCTACTTGAAATCCTCTATATTTTTTACTTTTCCAAAACTCAAATTCAAAAACAACCGGCCAAAGACTAGGCCATAACCCAAGCTTTAGAGAATAATTGCTATTTCTTGGTAGGTGGTGATTTTACTGGACGCGCTGTAACAGTCTGGACTGGGTTCTTATCAAGCGCTTTTTTAACCAAAATATAGTAAAGTATCGCACTCAACCAATACAAGCTCATAAAGAAAGAGGCGATAAGCACGATGTACCAGAGGGTTTTCTGATTGTCATCTTGCCAATTAGTACGCTGAAATGCGTCAATTAGCATAATAATCCAGAAGATGAAAAATCCCACCGCGACAGCAAGAAAGATGAGAATCAATACGGCGAAAAAGATAAAAGCCCCGGCCACGGCCGAGTCTGCCGTAGAGCCGTCCTGGGCGTGGGCTATTTTTGTAGTCGACAGGAGCAAAGTAGCCATCAGGCTTACCCTGCCAACAGGCGCTAGTGAATTCTTTATACTCATACCAACCCCTAAATAATGTCAGTATTTTATACAATTTTTAATAAATATACAATCTATTAGGCTATAAAATGATTATTGATAAAGTTCTCTTGCTTGCAGATGAAGGTAATTGTGTAATAAATTGTAGGGATTATGAAAATGCGACTATTCTTCCTAGCTCTATTAGTGCTTGGCTATTACTTTTACTTACATGACTTCCAAGCTAAAGCGCTTTCTGGACTGAATAATATTAAACACAGCTACGAATACGCTATTAACGCCGAGGTGGCAAACTCCAGTCTGACAAATGGCCTAAAATGAAAATGGCCCCAGAGGTGTCCGACTAATAAGTCGTCACATGGGGCCGGCGGGAACGGCCAAAAAGAGAGGCTAGCTCTTCTTCTTGGCCGACCGGAACGGGCGTACGAGGTTGATCAAAAGCCAAACCACGAACGCCAGGAAGGCGATTTGTAGCACCACTGCCCGAAAAGGCAGGCTGGCTCCGAAGAGCCAGATGGCTACAATTGCCACGATGCCGATGGCGAGCGGGCGCAACACCCTTGGGGCGGTGAGTGCTCGGCCGATGGCCGGCAAACTCTCCCGCCAGGCGGCGCCGAGCCCGCAGAGAGCTGGCAGACCGACCAGAGCCACCAGCGGTGGCCAATGGACGGCGACGACTGCCACCAGGCCGATGACGGCCAGGAGACAGACTGTCACGCCTATGAGCACGAGGACGAACAGAGCATCCGCATGCCCTTCACGATCAGCCAGATCGTAGAGGGTGCGAGCGACGATGCCCACACCGATAACGATGGCCGATACTACAAGAAAACCTGTCAAACTCATACTTCTGCTTCCTCCAAATCCGTTTGGAAAGGACACTATTATTATATCATATATATGATGTATTGTAAAGTCTTTAGAGTCTAGTCTATTGGTCTGCTATGATATAAGGGATGAAAAAACTAAAAACCAAACAGCTCAAGCTAATCTTCGCACTCGCCTTACTCGGGCTCGGGCTTCTGACTCGTTTCGCATTCTTTGGTCAACCGCGCCAGGCTGTCCTGGATGAGGTCTATTTTGGTAAATTTATCAACGCCTACTACACACATGAGTATTACTTCGACATCCACCCGCCACTCGGTAAGTTACTCCTGGCAGGCTTTGCCGCACCTTTAGGGTATAAGCCAACCTCGAGCTACGACTCGATTGGCACCAACTACACCGATAACAATTACCAGCTACTACGCTTTTTGCCTACCCTCGCTGGTGCTCTCCTGCCGCTGATCATTTTTTTACTTGCCCTCGAGTTTGGCCTCAGTCCACTGGCCAGTCTATTCGCCGGCCTGTTGACCGTTTTTGATAATGGCCTGACTACCCAAGCTCGTTTTATCCTAATCGACAGCTTTTTACTGTTGTTTGGCTTTAGTAGTCTGCTTTGCTATCTCAAAAGTCGACAAAAAAATGGTCGACTCGGCTGGCTCATAGCAGCTGCCGTGCTTGCGGGAGCAACTGCTTCTGTCAAATGGACCGGGCTAACATTTCTCGTGCTCATCGTCGGCCTCGAGCTCTACAGTCTGCGCCATCAGATAGTCAAAAAGTTTGTCACCTGGCGACTCTTAGCTCTAACTCTCCTACCAATACTGCTGTATTTTTCAGCTTTCGCAATCCATTTCTCGCTTTTAACTCACAGCGGAAGTGGTGATGACTTTATGACACCTGGCTTTCAGAAGACATTGATCGCCAGCCGTTATCGTACCAGTGACAACCTCGGTACACCCAATCTGTTTGCGAAATTCTATGAGCTCAATTACCAGATGTTCGCCTCCAATCAGCGCATCACAGCCAGTCACCCATATGCTAGCAAGTGGTACTCCTGGCCTCTGATGGCCAGGCCAATGGCGTATTGGACCGGTACAGACAACTCTAGCATTTACTTCTTTGGTAACCCAATTATCTGGTGGGGCACTACGATTGCCTTGATAATTGCTAGTGTATTATTTATCATCCGACCAGACTGGCGTAAGAAAAAATACCTCGGCTTGCTCTTGCTCGCCTATCTACTCAACCTTCTACCCTTCATGGGCATCGGACGGGTCATGTTTATCTACCACTACATGGTGGCATTAATTTTTGCGATATTAATTACTGCTCTACTGATCGATCAGCTCAAAGACAAGCTAATCGTCATTACTTTCTTCAGCTCACTTGCAGTCATCGGCTTTATTTTCTTCGCTCCTTTCACCTATGGCCTGAGCCTAAGCCCGGTGGCACTCAACTGGCGTATCTGGCTACCAAGCTGGCGCTGAGCATGTAATTTGGCCTTGAAAGTTTTTACTTTTACAGGTATAATTTCAAACTTGATGCGGTAAAATACGCT
>CAZCIH010000009.1:5720-12529 GCA_964498855.1 uncultured Candidatus Saccharibacteria bacterium
AGGTCTAGCCATTTACCAGATAGAGTGGTAAAATATGGCGGTCGTTTGACAGTCCGAACATGCCATGCGGGTATGGTATAAAGATTATTATTCCTGCCTTCCAAGCAGGCGATGCGGGTTTGATTCCCGCTACCCGCTCCAGTTAGAAGTATTTAATATCAAATATGATTTGACGAAAAATGAGTGGGATAATATATATTGTTGGCCCCTACGGAGCTGGTAAAAGTACCTTGACGGATTATGTACTAGACAATCTAGAAAGTATTCGATTTCTTCCGACATATACCACTAGGGCCTTCCGACCAGGTGAAAATAAACCGAGGCTTGAGACAACCTATGTCAGTAAAGATGAATATCAAGAAATTCGTGCCCGAAAAAAAGCTTGGGATCATACCGAGATTATGGGAAATTACTACGGTTCCGATGCATCGGCAATCAATGCGGATATTGTGCAAGGACAATGGTTTATCGTTGCCGCTCCTACCTCAATTGAGCAACTAAGACGTATGCAAGCATATTACACTGGTAGTGGTAAAGTAATTTATATAGATACAGATGTAGATATTGCCAACAAACGTCTAGTTGAGCGTGATGGTAAAATTGTGGCACAACAACGGATAAATGATGCTTTGCAAGCTCCGGAAGCACTTAGAACCGCGCGTAGTAATGCTGACATAATATTCCAGCCTAGTGACAATCTGGAGGATGATAAAAAGATGTTCTTTGATATAGTATCGTCAATCATTGACGATAAGAGATAAAATTATGTCCCCGTAGCTCAGTGGACAAGAGCAACAGCCTTCTAAGCTGTAGGTCGTAGGTTCGAACCCTACCGGGGACGCCATAAAAGCAATACACATGATAAGCTTAATAATATGGTGGATGTAGCTAGAGTTGGTTGTCACGCGTTAGCGTGCTATGATAATCGGCGCTCGGAGCAAAAAGAAAAAGTAAAATAAAAGATATTTGGCAAACATATACTATATGGTGGATGTAGCTCAGTTGGTTAGAGCGCCGGGTTGTGGTCCCGGAGGTCGTGGGTTCAAGCCCCATCATTCACCCCATAAAGTTATTATTTATTTGCTAAAAATATATTGTTTTTTTCGAGTTAGTGAGGCCTAATGCTACCTACAAAAACAAAAACTAAGAATACTCAATGGGTCACCTTGAAATAGGCAAGTCCAACTCAAATGTAAAAATTAGTTCTGCGTCCATCTAAATACCCTCAATTTATAAGAGTGGTAATAATTAATGGTTTATTTAGGCTGATAAACTGCTATTATAAATGAATGAATAATGATAAAGATATCAATCGGGAATCAAATAGTGAATTTAGTGGTATCGAAATATCAAAATCTTTAGAGCGTGATAGTGTACTCAAAAGGGGTCAAGAAATCGTCTTGTCTGCTCCCCAATTGTTTATCGATGTGGACGTAGAGGCAGATGGCATAGCTGGTCATGGCTCAATGCTTTCTTTAGGTGCTCAGAGTCCAGGCGGAGAAAGTTATTACAGTGAGATCAAACCTGCTTCTGAAGAATTCAAGCCCGGCAATAGAGAATTCTGCGAACAACATGGCTTAGAGAGAGAACGACTTATGGCAGAGGCTCCTGATTTTACTCAAGTCATGAGAGAGTTTTATGATTGGTTGCGCGAAATAAGCAATCAACATGACAAAAAGGCTGTCTTCACAGCATTTAATGCAGCCTTTGACTTTGCTTTTGTTGACCTTTATTTTCTAAAGGCTGGTTACGATCAAAATCCATTTGGGATTGCACCCTTTGATCTAAAATCCCTAGCCTTACCACTGACGGGTGAATGGGATTGGAATAAAACATCGAAAAATAAACTGCCAGAAATAATAATACCGGATGGAGATTTTACACACCACGCCTTAGAAGACGCCCAATATCAACAAAATCTACATTTTGGCATGGCTGGACTTCTGGGGAGCCGAGATTATCTCACTGCAACTAATAGATAAATATAACGCTACAATTAGCAATTATATCCATCCGAGCTGGACAACTATGCTACCATCTCCATCAGTCCCCGTAGCTCAGTGGACAAAAGCAACAGCCTTCTAAGCTGCAGGTCGTGGGTTCAAGCCCCATCATTCACCCCAATATTTATCCGCGCTAAACTCCAAGCCCCCGTTATTAAAAACGGGGGCCGATTGATTAAGACATTATCCTTGAAATCGATGATTGAATTGGTAGAACTTTGAAGGATGCTGAGGTCAGTAGGCCTACTCGCTTGGCTTGCTGTACTCCCAATATGCTTGTTGCACAGCACGTGGCAAAAGATCAACTCGGCCCAGGCAGTCCAGAATGCGAATTGCTCTGGACAGTGACCATTCATTGCTCCTGACTAGCGAGATCAGATGCTTTGGCGTCTCGCCAAGAATGTCCGCGGCGGTTTGACGATCGAGTTGTTCGATTTCATCAATTGCCAAAGTCCGTAGCTTCTTGATGAGCAAATGCTCAAATGGTGTCATCTCTTGAATGCCAGTCGATGGATTGTCCGCACTCATTCTGCTCCAATACCAAAGAATACATATCCTAACCTAGCATTAGCTTAAACAAAGTCAGTGGCAAGAACAAGCATAAAAATTAATAGCTACCACCCTGTTTTTCAGTATTTATCAGCCAACTTTTTGTACTACTATTATAGATCAGGCTATATTCCATACCAGCGGTGTATTGTCCGCCATTATTATCACGTGGCTTATACAAAACATTCACTTTGACTGCATATTTATCACCGTCTTTTTTCACTTCAATAATACGATAGCTAGCTGGATAATTGTATTGCCTAGACTCATCTGATAAGATACCAAAATTATATTCCTTGGCAAAAGCTTCGGTCATGTAACGACGCATCTTGGCAGCATCGCCAGCCACGAAACCATCCAAGAATCGACCGACATTGACCTCAACCGCTGCCTTATCATCGGCATCTTTTTGAGCATCTTGGGCCTGCTTGCTCTTCGCTGCTACTTGCTCGGCTTTAGCTTCGTCTAAAACCTTTTTGTATCGCTCAAAATCATCCTTGAACGCAAAAACCTCGAGAGGCAAGCTCTCGCTCAAAAAGACAAATTGCTTCTTAGTATCTTCAGCCGATTTTTTGGCAGCCGCCGCAGCAATCACTAGCTTGTCGAGATCTTCTTCCTTAAGCGTGGTGATATCATCACTGTTTTTAGCAGCTAAGGTAGTATAAGCCTCATAGGTGATAAGAAATTTTTTGAAGTCTTCGAGACTTTCCTTGTCATTAAGCCAAGTCGGCACCTGATTTGCTAAATATTGCTTGTCTTTGACTTCGTTATTGAGCTCATGCAATTGCTTGGAGGCATCGTTGAGAGTTTCGCTGTCTGTAATTTTATCCGTCAGAGTGACAGTTTTTTCACTTTGCATCACCAGAGCATGCCAACTCTCTGAGATCATACGATGGGTGTAACTGATACGGCGCCAATACCATAGACTAATTGTCAAAGCGCCCGCCACAACCAAAATGAGAGCTGTGATTAGCCAAAATTTCTTACTTTTATAAAATTTTGGCTTCGAAATTGACTTATCCGATACTGGCTTTGTAGCCGTCGATTGACTTTCTTTTTCCATCCCCTACATAGTAATACTTATGTTTATCAATGGAAAGCTTTTTTAGCTTTTTCTAGCGCGGAATGATTTTAAAAAACACTTTGTGTGTTGTCAGCCACCAGATTACAAATATTACTGCCGCATCTTCGGCTGAAGCAAGCCAAATATTTCTTGTGGGTGTACTAAATGGTGCAAAGATGATAATACCCTGGAGAATATAAACATAGAGTGAATTCTGTCCAAATGGTAGCAATAGCCAACCAACAGCTTTTAGCACCTGTGGCTCAAAACGCTTAATAGTCAAATAGGCGAGAGTGATAAAGATCGAGAATACCGCTACCCGACCAAGGCCGAGCTTAATTTTGTCGAAGAGAAAGCTCTCAATCGGCCTAAGATTTGCTGGAATTAAACCTCGATAGAAAATACCCGCAGATATCGCAAAACAAATCACTAGAAGTACGGCCAATAGGCTGACAAATTGTCGCTTTCTAATTGGTTTTACTCCACTCCACCAGGACCAGATTTTATCATAATAGCAACCCACTATCAGTCCACCAAAAAATAATACCTGCCACGAGATATCCGAAAAATAAACTTTTGATATTCTGATTGGATCAATCGCCGAGAAACCAACCGCCCAAATGCCAACGGAAATCAAGGCGACCAACCAAGCTCGGCCTTTTAATATGAGCCAAAGTGCTGGGATACTGAAGAGTAAATACAATATGTAAAGGGGCAACATATCTGTCAAACCAAAGCTATATTGAAGAGTGAGCACCTTAACAATCACTAGCCATGCCGGGTCATAGTTAAATCCTAAACTCATTGATGGTGCATAATGAAAAAGATGACCCCAAACTGTAAAAAATAATGTCAAAACAACACTCGCCACATAGAGTTGCCAAGCTCGTTTGAGTAGTTTTTGACGAGCTAACTTAAAGTCTTTCCTCGCCTCAACGATACGCAGACGTCCTACTAAGAGCCCGGAAATAAAAAAGAATCCCTCAGCCGCACTAATCCACAGTCCACCTCGAGCCGTAAAGATCTCAAATAAACTCGGGAAACTCTGCAAGTGGTCAATGATAATAACGAATAAGAAATAGCCCCTCAGCAGATCAAGGGTTAAATCACGCGCTTTTTTTACCTTTTGAACTGGCATATTCCCTATGATAACCCTATCTATTCAAGAGCCAAGTTTGTTTAGCCCCACCGTGAAATTATTTTTGCCGTAATATTTTTTTAAACCTAGTACCAGCACGAAATTTAGGCGTAGGCATCGAGCTAATTTTTATCTTCTTGCCCGTTTGAGGATTGATGCCTGCACGGGCTGCCCGCTCACCTCGCTCAAAGGTTCCAAAACCAGTCAAGGAAACCTTGTGACCATGCTTGACTTCGGTCATGATTATTCCCGTTAAGGTATTTACGACCAAATCAGACTGTCTTTTAGTAATGCCAGTCTTGCGTGCTAATTGATTGACAAGTTGTTTTTTAGTCATCTTTTCCTCACTGATACTATTTTCAATCCAAATCAGTTATCTGGCAAGACTTATATTGTTGTTTCTAACAATATCTGCTCGATACTTCGAGCCTTGGAGTGTGAATCGACGTCGACCAGGACGGCGTCAAGACAAGCTGGGCCAGTTTCTGGACACTCAAATCGGCCACTCGAACGCTCAAGCCAGCGATTGATGATAATCTCCTTTTTAACTCCAAGCACTGTATCGCGAGGGCCAGTCATGCCAACATCAGTAATGGTAGCGGTACCGCCAGGAAGCAAACGCGCATCAGCTGTCGGAACATGGGTATGATCACCCACCACCAAGCTAGCTCGACCATCGAAGTAATAGCCGATAGCGACTTTCTCACTGGTTAAATCTCCGTGTAGATTGATTATCGTAGCGACCAGTTTTTCATGTTCGCTATGTTTAAGTATCCCATCAGCTACCTTGAGTGGGTTTTCTAATGGCTCTGCACCAAAGCGACCACCTTCGAGGCTAATAATTAATACTTTGCCAAATGGGGTGTCCAGTATCATCGAGCCTCTCCCTGGCATATCATCTGGATAATTTGCTGGCCGAATCACCGGTACGCTATGGTCATTGAAGTGAGGAAAGAAAACTTCTTTGCGAAAGCTATGATTGCCTCCAGTAAAGCCATCGACACCAGCATCCATTAGCTCTCGCACCGCTTTAATAGTCAAACCATTGCCAGTTGTCATATTCTCACTCTGGGCGATCACCAAATCGATTTGCTTATCTTTTTTTAAATCTGGTAATAGCTTTTTGACAGTCGCCCGACCAATCCGCCCGACCACGTCACCAATATAGAGAATTTTCATCTTTCCACTACAAAGCCTCTAGAGAAATATGCTTGCATCATTTAGCATACTCCTGTGCCCGAGTTTCGCGAATTACATTTACTTTAATTGTGCCCGGATATTTGAGCGTGGCTTCGACCTTGGTAGCAATATCACGGGCTAGCCTTATCGCCGAAAGATCATCAATTTCCTCTGGTCGCACGAAAATACGAATCTCTCGCCCGGCTTGAATGGCATAGCTTTTTTCAATGCCAGCGAAGCTATTGGCGACATTCTCTAAATCCGTCATGCGCTTAGCATAATTCTCAAATGTATCACCACGCGCACCAGGCCGGCCGGCCGACAGAGCATCAACTGCCCGCACCACCATTGCCTCGACTGTAGTAGCTTCGATATCATCATGATGCGCTTCGGCGGCATGAATAATGGCTTCATCAACACCATACTTTTCGCATAAAGTACGAGTCAGATGATGATGATTGCCATCCATCTCGTGCGTGACAGCCTTACCAAGATCATGGATGAGCGCAGCCGTGCGGCAAACTTTAACATCGGCACCAATTTCAGCTGCTATCATGGCAGCGAGCTGAGCCATCTCGATTGAATGCTTAAGAACATTTTGGCTGAAGCTAGTTCGGAATTTCAATTGTCCCAAATATTTGACAACTTCTGGAGGCAAACCAACCACACCAACCTCTCGGCAAGCATCCTCACCGGCTTTTTTTATTTCCTTATCTATCTCATCTTGGGCTTTCTTAACTACTTCTTCAATTCGCGCGGGGTGAATCCGCCCGTCAGTAATCAGATTCTCCAGTGCCACCCGAGCAACCTGACGACGCACAGGATCAAAGCCTGATAATACAATCACTCCGGGAGTATCATCGATCATAATATCTAC
>CAZCIH010000010.1:0-5082 GCA_964498855.1 uncultured Candidatus Saccharibacteria bacterium
CAAAGTCAGCTGGGTCTCCACTGGCTTGGGCAATGTGTTTTAGAGTTAGGGCACGTTGATATTCATATACATTATAAATCTGACTGGCGGCCTGGCGGGCAGCTTCTAAGTCAGCTGGTTCTCCACTGGCTTGGGCAATGTGTGCTAGGGCTTTGGCACGGTCATCTTCAAAATAAATCTCACTGGCGGCTTGACGGGCTAAGTCCAAAAATACTTTGGTAATTTTACGTTCCTTAAGAGACTCAACCGCCTGACTCGAAGTGATAACCTCAGAAGAATCCAAATACTGAGCTGGAGTTGGTTCTAGATGATGTGGCGTAGAATCCCTATGATGATATGTAGAGTCTGGCTCTGGATGAGATTGTAATGCTTCCGGCATATATAGTCCTTATGCTAGACATTATACAACACTATTTACGCCTTAGTTTTTTTTGCACTGACAATACCTTTAATCTCCTCCAATTGATCACGCAAAATAGCTGCTTTTTCAAACTGGAGATTGGATGCCGCCAGCTCCATTTGCTCACTCAGCTGGCGAGTCAGATAGCCCAGCTCGTCTTTAGGCACCTTACTAAAATCAATCACCGCCACATCAGATTTCTCCGCCTCACTCTCCTCGCGCAATCGCTCCGCCACAGCCTTGCGAACACTCTTGGGGGTAATGCCATGAGCTTGATTATAAGCTTGTTGCTTATGCCGACGGCGAGCCGTTTCATCGATCGCCCGACGCATCGAGCCGGTCATATTATCCGCATACATAATGACTGTCCCCTCTTCGTGACGAGCCGCTCGGCCAATTGTCTGAATCAGGCTCGATTCACTGCGCAAAAAGCCTTCTTTATCAGCATCGATAATCGCTACCAAGCTGACCTCAGGTAGATCCAGTCCCTCACGGAGCAAATTGATACCGACCACCACATCATAAACCCCGAGGCGCAAATCACGCAGTATATCGGTCCGCTCAAAAGTATCAACCTCAGAGTGCAAGTACTGCACCTTAATGCCAATGTCGCGCAAATACTCTGATAAATCCTCGGCCATTCGCTTGGTCAGAGTCGTCACCAGCGTGCGCTGACCTTTTTTGACCCGAGCCCGAATCTCAGCTATAAGATCGTCGACCTGGTGCTGACTGGGACGGACTTCGATCTGTGGGTCGAGCAAGCCGGTCGGGCGAATGATCTGCTCGGCCACCACACTAGAACGACTCAGCTCATAGTCTGCTGGAGTGGCTGAGACATAAACGACTTGGTTGATATGACGATCAAACTCAGCATATGTCAGCGGTCGATTATCGAGCGCACTGGGCAAGCGAAAGCCGTGGTCGATTAATATTTGCTTACGAGCCCGATCGCCATTGTACATCCCGCGCACCTGTGGCAATGTCATGTGGCTCTCATCGACTAGCATCAAAAAATCATCTGGAAAATAATCGAGCAAAGTCGCCGGCTGCTCACCGGCTTCGCGATTGGTCAAGTAGCGCGCATAATTTTCAATGCCTTTGACATAGCCTGTTTGCTCCAAGATTTCGATGTCGTATTTTATCCGTTGCTCTAGGCGCTGAGCCTCCAAAAGCATATTTTGGTCCATAAACCACTTTATTCGCTGCTCCGACTCATGACGGATCTGATCGATGGTGCGGATGAGTTGTTCGCGCGGAGTAACAAAGTGTTTGGCTGGAAAAATCGCCAATTTTTCAAGCCTCTTTGTAACTTCTCCGGTCAAGGGGTCGATCTGAGTGATGCGACTCAACTCATCGCCGAAAAACTCCAATCGATAGGCCAGCTCGTCACCGACTGGAAAAATATCAACATTCTCTCCGCGCACCCGAAAAACTCCCCGCTCAAAGCTGGTATCGTTACGATTATACTGAATATCTGTCAGATGGCGCAATAATTTGTCACGCTTACGCTTCTCGCCAACAATCAGGTTGATTGTCATGCCACTGTAATCCGCCACACTACCAATACCATAACTACAACTCACCGAAGCCACTATCAAAACATCACGACGACTCAATAATGAGCTAGTAGCTGCATGGCGCAGTCGATCAATCTCTTCATTGATGGAGCTGTCTTTCTCGATGTAAGTATCGCTCCGCGGAATATACGCTTCTGGCTGATAATAGTCGAAATAGCTGACAAAATAATGCACCGCTGCATCTGGAAAAAACTCGCGAAACTCGCCATAAAGCTGAGCAGCTAGAGTTTTGTTATGTGACAACACTAGTGTTGGTCGGTCAATTGCCTTGACAATACTAGCCATCGTAAAAGTTTTACCAGACCCGGTCACACCCAAAAGTGTTTGCTCACGCTCACCCGCCTTAAGGCTGCTGGTCAGCTTTTTGATCGCCGCTGGCTGATCACCAGCCGGTTTATATTTGGCACTTAGCTTGGTTAGACTCATATCATCATTATACGCTATCGCAACAAAACGTAGACTGCCAACAAAAAGACTGCTAATTGCCAAACATCTGTCCAGCGTAGTGGCCTCGCTCCGTGGGGCAGAGGGCTCGTCGGTTCATCGTGCCAGTGCATAGCACCATGGAATGCCATCTCACGTTTGACAATTTTGGCCTTGGGAATAATCTTAAGCTTAATAAGCGATTCGAACATATCAGGAAGGAGTGCTCCGCTAATCGCCGCAATCACAACTAGTAGCTCGCCAGTAACACCAAATTTATTCCAAGCCAAGATGAATAATAATGTCACACCACCGATAAAATCAATGCCTAATGTAGCCAAAGAGCGAGGTGTCGGATTCTTGTCGTCAATATAATAATGTCCATGGGGGATATAATCGCAAGCGTAGTGCATAGCCACACCAATCGTCAAAGCCATCACAGCCAGTAACCAAGTGGGCATACCAGTACTGGCCACGGCAACAATAGCCACACCAATCAAAACCCCCGCACTACTATGGCCAACTGCTATCATTGCAATTCATTATAACAAATCAAGCTACTCATGATTGAAAATCATTGTACTATTCATACAAGCGAGGCTGGGTTACTTACTAGAACTCACCTAAATCTCACCCTACCCTGATAAAACTATTGTAGCAGTCTTAGTCAATCGGGTGTATTGCCCAAATATACAAATAGCCCCAACGAGGTTGGGGCTAAATGCGCATAGATTTATTTTTTGTTTTACGATAATAACGGCTGCTTTTAAGATTTTAAGGTGTTATCGTTGTGTTTTTTACAGCATAAGCTTTACGGTAACTAGTGTCAAGCCTTTTGCACTAATTTTTCCAGCCGACCCTCATCAAAACCAACTACGATCTCACCATTGTAGTCGATCACCGGTACTCCCATTTGGCCACTTTTGGCAATCATGGCCTGCGCTTGTGCAGGGTCTTTGGTGACATCAACCTCTTGATAATCAACTTTATTTTCCTGCAAAAAATCTTTGGCGGCATGACAAAAATGACAGGTGGGAGTTGTATAGACAATTACTTGTGACATCTTAAATATCCCTCGTTTATAGTACTATACTAAGTATAGCACTATAACTAGTTTTTGGCTAGCCATTTAGTTGCGGCAATAGTCGCTTTAGCACCTTCACCAGCTGCTATAATAATCTGCTTCTCGGTCACATCTGTAACATCACCGGCAGCAAAAATCCCTGCTCTACTACTCATATTATCCCGATCGATAATAATCTCACCCTCATCATTTAAGTCCACCAATCCTTTTAAGAAATCGGTGGCCGGCACCCCGCCTACTTCGATGAAAACCCCTTCGACCGCTAGTTCTCTTTCTTTACCATTCTCTCGATCGATAATAGTTAGCGACTGGACAAATTTGTCCCCTTCAATAGCCTTCGCTTCGGACTGATTGAATATTCTGATATTTGTCATAGCCTGAGCTTTGTCGATTAAAACAGTATCGGCCGTCAGCTGATCGGTAATATTAACTAGATATATTTGCTTAACGATATTGGCTACACTTAGTGCCGCATCTAGCGCTGAATTGCCACCACCGATAATGGCCACATTCTTGCCGGCAAAAATCGGACCGTCACACCAAGCACAATAAGTCACTCCTCGATTTAGAAATTCCTTCTCACCGATCAAGCCAAGCTGACGAGGTCTTCTTCCGCAAGCGATTATAATAGCCCGAGCACGATCGGTCTGACCAGAGCCACTGGTCAGAGTGAAGACATGGTCTGATTTTTTAATACTTGATACACCACTGGTAGTCAAACGCAATTCGACAATATCATTGAAGCGCTCTAGATGCTCCTCAAACTTCTTTACTAGCTCGGTCCCAGTTGTGACGGTAAAGCCAGTGTAGTTTTCGATATCATTACTCCAAGTTGCTTGTCCACCAATATCCTGAGTCAGGATAAGAGTTTTGAGCTTTTTACGAGCAGCATAGATTCCAGCAGTCATACCAGCTGGCCCGCCACCGATTATTATCAAATCATAAATTTTATCCGTTCCGGTCATCAAACTACCTTTGGCTTATAATCAGCTGGGGCTCTTTTTAATAGACTCAACAAGTCCGACTTTTGTAGTAAGCCCTCTTGTGCCCCAACATGTTGAACGACATTCATCGAATTTATCGGTGCCCAGCGCATGGCCTCCTCGAGTGAAAGACCCATTGCTACTGCGGCTGTGAAGGTCGATGAGTAAGCATCTCCAGCTCCTGTCCGCTCATATGGTGCTTTGGGATCAGGGTAATTACGCATTGACCAAACTGTCTTACTATCAGATGTATAGCTACCATGTGGACCATCGGTGATGCAGACTACCTTAGGACCGAAGCCGTGCAAGGCAGTTGCCAGCTGCTTAATATCGATCGTTTTAATACCAGTAATAAGCTGAGCCTCTTCTTTATTGCAGAAAAAGAGCTCTGTTCGGGCATATAGACCTTTGAGTGCCTCAACACCAAACTTCATCTGGAAAGTACCCGGTTGGAAGGCCACCTTGACATCTGGATGTTTATCGAGATACTCAATCAATTGGCCGTGAAAAGCTAGTGAGTTCTCACCTAGTGAACTAATGTAGAGCCAGCCTGGCTGACTATGGCCAGTCATCCTTGGCATACGATAGTCATACAGCTCATGCTTAATTAGAATA